>JAZUCN010000252.1:0-10041 GCA_045639205.1 Oscillospiraceae bacterium
ATCGCGGCAAGAAGCGCCTCATAGGCCTCTTTCGTGCGCTCGGCAGTTTTTGTTGCCTCGGTTTTCTGCGCTTCAAGCTCGGCAAGCTCTTCTTGGAGCGACTCGATCTGCGCCTGCTGACGGCCGACCGTTTCCTGCATGGCGCGGTTTTGATCCTGCAGAGCCTCGGCATTGGCGATCGCGCTGATATTGCTCTCACTGAGCTTGGAAATTGCCTGCTCGGAGCGGTTCATCTGCAAAAACAGAGAAACAAGCACCAGCGTAAACGCCACGGCAAACAAAACCGTCATATACCGCAAAAACGCCGTCTTTTTCTGCTCGCTCAGCGGCTTGCGGTCGGAATCTTCTTCCATTGTTTCGATTCTTTCTTCATCCATTGCCGTTACTCCTTTCTGCCAAGCGTCTGCAAAGCCTCATACAGCCTCTGCAAATCGTCGTCATCATAGTATTCCAGCTCCACACGGCCCTTTTTCGCGCCGGGCTTGATATGCACGCCGCGTCCGAGACTGCGCGAGAGCGTCTTTTCGCACTCGGCAAGGTAATTGACCGCAGGAGGGGTGCTCTTCGGCTTCTGTTTTCCATTTTTTGCCATAGTTCGGCACATGGCTTCCGTCTGTCGGACGGAAAGCTGCAGGTTCACAGCCTTTTGTGCCGCACCGATCTGCTCGGCTTCGGCGTGCAGGGTCAAAATCGCCCTTGCATGACCTGCCGAGAGTTTGCCTTCTTCGACCATCTGCAAAACAGCAGGGCAAAGCGAAAGCAGGCGAAGCGCGTTTGCCACCGCGGGGCGGGATTTGCCCACGCGCTCAGCGGCCGCTTCCTGTGTCATGTTGTATTCGCGCATCAAGGTCTGATAGCCAAGCGCCTCTTCAATCGGATTGAGGTCTGCGCGTTGAAGGTTTTCAATCAGCGCCAGTTCCATCGCCTTTTTATCATCCGCCTCAATGACCACAACGGGAACTTCGGCAAGACCTGCCATGCGCGAGGCGCGCCAGCGACGCTCACCTGCGATAATCTGATAGAAGCCCGACGGCATCTTGCGCACCGTCAGCGGCTGAATCACGCCATGCATGCGGATGGAATCGGCCAGTTCTTCCAAGGCCTGCGGCTCAAAATCACGCCGCGGCTGTGTGGGATTCGGCTCGACCTTCTGAAGCGGAAGCATCAGCGGCGATTCCTGGGGTTTCTGCGCAACGGCGGCTTCTCCAAAAAGCTCGCCCAAGCCGCGCCCCAAAGCTTTCTTGTTCGCCATAGGCAATTCTCCTTTCCGCGCTTTACGCGTCGCGCCGAAGGATTTCTTCGGTCAAGGCGCGATAGGCCTGCGCGCCACGGCTGAATTTATCATAGTTGAATACGGGCACGCCGTGGCTCGGCGCCTCGGAAAGGCGCACATTGCGCGGAATGACCGTTGCAAAAACCTTGCTGGGGAAGTGGCGGCGGACTTCTTCGGCAACCTGCGCCGAGAAATTCGTGCGCCCATCATACATCGTCAGAAGCACGCCGAAAATGTCGAGCGAAGGATTGAGTCCACGCTTGACCGCGCGCAGAGAACTCATGAGGTCTGCCAAACCCTCGAGCGCGTAGTATTCGCACTGCACAGGAATCAAAATCGTCTGTGCGGCGCACAGCGCGTTGAGTGTCAGCAGTTCCAGCGACGGCGGACAGTCAATCAAAATCTCATCATACCGCTCGCAAAGCGGCTCCAGCGCGTCCTTGAGGGCATACTCTCTTCTCTCCACGCCGACAAGCTCGATGCCCGCGCCCGAAAGGGCAGGGCAGGAGGGGAGCACATCGCCATACGGCGTTGAAACAATGCACGAAGCGGCATCTTTATTGCCAATAACCACATCATAACTCGTGCCGCCCGGATTGTTTTTTGATACGCCCAAACCCGAGGTCGCGTTGGCCTGCGGATCAAAATCGCACAGCAATACACGCCGCCCCGCCTGATGCAGAGCCGCGGTCAGATTCACAGCCGTCGTGGTCTTGCCCACGCCGCCTTTTTGGTTGACGATTGCGATAATCCTTCCCATACATGACCTCTCGTTGTTTTTCGGATAGAGTCCGACGTTATTATATCCTCTTTATCAAGTAAATGCAATAGAAAAACGCCCAATGTTTCACGTGAAACATTGGGCGCTGCAAACACATTCAATAGTCCCGGATTACTGCTTTTACGCGTCCGAGAATTTGTGCCTGTCTGCCGTCGATCGGCTCATAGGCGGGATTTTCAGGCATCAGCCACAGCTCCTGCCCCGATTTTCTCAATCGCTTGACCGTTGCGGAATCTTCGAGGAGCGCGACAACAATTTCGCCGTTTTCCGCCGTCTGCTGTGGGCGAACGACAACTTTATCGCCGTCGAGAATACCTGCGTTAATCATCGAATCACCGCGCACGCGAAGCGCGAAGCACGACTCATCGCCGTCCCAAGGCAAATAGCCCTCGATATTTTCTACCGCAAGAATCGGCATGCCTGCCGTAACCACGCCAACGACAGGGATATGCCCCGATTTCTGCGCCACAGGCAGGGTGATTGTGCGCTTTTTCAGTTCGTCCATGCAGATACTGCCCTCGTCGCGCAGGGCGTTGAGGTGGTAATGCACCGTCGCGGTCGACTGCAGACCAACCGCCTGGCAAATCTCACGCACCGAAGGCGCATAGCTGTTTTCTCGGATAAAATCCGTCAAAAACTGCAGAATCTCCTGTTTTTTATTGCTTTTGCGGCCCATACTGCATCCCTCCGCCAAATTTCTTGAGTTCAGTATAGCACATATCTTGCGCAAATGCAAACATTTGTTTAATTTTTTACAGTCCCGTCAAATCAAACGGCGGCGTGAACGCGCCATCCGCCGCATCCGCCTCCTGTGTAAAGCCGTTTTCGATGCCCAAAAACAGCATGTAGGATAAAACCGCGTCATATTCTGTCTCGCTCACGCATCGGTCAAACGGCGGCATCGTCTTTGCCGCACCCATCGGCACATATTGCCGCATCAGACTAAATAGAACATCCGTTTTCCCGAATCGCTCGGCGAACCAGTCAAGCACGCCCAGCGAATTATCAACGCATCCCGGCAGAACCAAATGCCGCACCAGCACGCCTTTTTTCATCACGCCGTCCTCGATGACGGCATTTCCTGTCTGCCGCACCATCTCGCAAATCGCGGCGTCCGCCACTTCAAAATAATCCGCCGCGCCCGATAATTGTTTCGCCAGGGCATTGTCGCTGTATTTCATATCGGGCAGATAGATATCAATGTAGCCGTCGAGCCCGCGCAGGGTTTCTACCGATTCATAGCCGCCGCAGTTGTAAACGATCGGCACAGGAAGTTTCGGCGTAAGTGCGGGCAGGATCGTCGGCAAAAACTGTGTCGGGGTCACGAGGTTGATATTCTGCACTCCCTGTGCAACCAGGCGCTCAAAAACCTCGCGCAATTGCGTAGAAGTGAGCGCTTTTCCGTAATTTTCATGCGAAATATCGGCGTTTTGGCAGTACAAACAGCGCAGGGTGCAACCCGAAAAGAACACTGTGCCACTGCCGTTTTGCCCTGAAATCACGGGCTCTTCCCAAAGATGCACCGCGGCACGCGCCGCCGTCAGTTCCGCGCCCATACGGCAAAATCCCCGCGCGCCTGCCGTGCGGTCAATGCCGCACTTGCGCGGGCATAATTGGCATGCCTTATAGTCCAACATCCAACCCCTCCAAACTTTACACCTTGCTGTTTCTATGGTAAAATATCCGCGAAACGAAATCAAGAAAAAGAATTCTTGACCCAAACAATGTTTCACGTGAAACAAAGAGGATGTTATGCTGAAAAACAATGATACCCTTTCCGTGCAAATCACGGGCTATACTTCTGACGGCGAAGGCGTTGCGCGTCATGAGGGCGAGGTCATCTTCGTGCCGCATGCCATCGCGGGCGAAACCTGCAAAATCCGCATCGTCAACGTCGGTAAAACCGTCGCACACGGCAAAATTCTGCAAATTGAAGTTCCCTCCCCACATCGCGTGGAATCGGATTGTCCGTATTTTCCGCGCTGTGGCGGCTGTGATTTCCGCCACATGGACTACGGGGAAGAAACTGCGCTCAAGCGTAAGCGCGTGATGGACGCGCTCACGCGCATTGGCGGCGTGGAGATTGATGAACTGCCCATCACAGGCGCAAAAGAGCTCTATGGCTACCGCAACAAGGTGCAATTTCCCGTCGGTTCTCGGAAAAATCAGCCTTGCGCAGGTTTTTTCCGCGCCAGAACGCACGAAATTATCCCGATTGACACCTGCCGCATTCAGCCTGCCTGCGCGGACAAAGCGCGCGAGGCGGTCTTGAACTGGATGCAGAAATACCGCATCTCTGCCTACGACGAATCCGCGCACCGCGGTTATATCCGCCATATTCACCTGCGCTGTGGCTTCAAAACGGACGAGGTTTTGTGCTGTGTGGTGGCAAACTGCAAGGATCTGCCGCAAAAAGCCGCGCTTGTCCGCATGCTCCGCGAGGCTGTGCCGTCGCTTCGCTCCATCGTCATCTCCTATCATCAAAAGCGCGCCAACACCGTTCTCGGTGACCGCTTTGAAACGATTTTCGGTGACGGCATCATCGAAGATATGCTGTGCGGCCTGCGTTTCCGCATCAGCGCGCGCTCGTTCTATCAGGTCAATCGCGACCAGGCGGAAGTTCTGTACGAAAAAGCCCTCGCGCTGGCGGATTTGGATGGCACGCAGACGGTTCTCGACCTTTACTGCGGCGCGGGCACGATTACCCTCTGCCTTGCCAAGCGCGCGAAAAAGGCCTATGGCGTGGAGCTGATCGACGCGGCGATTGAAGATGCCAAGCAAAATGCCCTGCGAAACGGCATCGACAATGCGGAGTTTTTCTGCGCCGATGCCGGACAAGCCGCCCTGCGCTTTGCAAAAGAAGGCATCACACCCGACGTCATCGTGGTCGATCCGCCCCGAAAAGGACTCAGCACAGACGTCATTGACGCCATTTTGCAGATGAAACCCGCGCGCGTGGTCTATGTTTCCTGCGACCCTGCGACCCTTGCGCGCGATGTCAAATTGCTCTGCGCGGAGGACTATACTTTCTCCTGCGCCGAGGCCGTTGACCTGTTCCCAAGATGCGCGCATATTGAAAGCGTCTGCCTTCTTACGAGAAAATAAGCATATTTCAAATTTTATAATGCAAAAACCCATGGAAATTTTATTGTTTCCATGGGTTTTCTGTATTTCTTTTTTGTTTTTGTATTTTTGCGGAAAACTTTTTGCTTTTTTGTGCCTTTTCGTCTGTTTTTTTAACGAAAAACCGCCTTCTGTGTCATTTGGTAGTACTATTTTAGATAATCTATATATATAGATATTATTTAATAAAGTATTTTCTCGGAATTTTCTTGCAAACAGGGCTGTATTGTGGTAAAATTTACGTGTATTACTATGTGCAAAAATATGCCGTTTTTTACGGCTTCTGCAAGAAAGGAATCTGCTATGTATTCCACCGCGTATGTATGGGCAAAAATCCTCGGATATATGGAACAAAAACTCACCGCGCCTGTGGTTTCAACCTTCTTTGACGACGCGGAAGTACTCGAGCTTTCCGACACACGCCTCGTGCTCTATTCCCCGACCACGTTCCGCCGCGACACCATCGTCCAGCGCTACAGCGAGTATATCAAAGAAGCGATGCGCAAGATTTTTGAGACGGATCTGGAACTCGTCGTCATCAGCGAAGAGGAACTGAACGATTTTAAGACCAAGCAGAAGCAGGTTGAATTTATTGATTTCAATCCGCAGTTTACCTTCTCGCATTTTGTTGTCGGCTCGTCGAACCGCTTTGCGCATGCGGCCGCGCTGGCTGTTGCGGAAAAGCCTGCTGAGGCCTATAACCCCCTTTTGATTCATGGACCGTCGGGTCTTGGCAAAACACACCTGCTGTACGCAATTGCCAGTGAAATCCGAAAAACACATCCGGACTATCACATCGTCTATATCAAGGGAGACCAGTTCACCAACGAACTCATTGAATCTTTGCAGGAAGGCAAAAATACGGAATTCCGCAACAAATACCGTAACGCAGACCTTTTCCTTGTCGATGATATCCAGTTCATCGCAGGCAAAGACTCCACGCAGGAAGAATTCTTCCATACCTTCAATACCCTTTACGAAAACCACAAGCAGATTGTTCTGACCGCGGACCGTCCGCCTAAGGAAATGTCCCGCTTGGAAGAGCGTCTGCAGACGCGTTTTGAATGGGGCTTGCTGGCAGACGTTCAGCCGCCCGACTATGAAACGCGCATGGCAATTATCAAAAACAAAGCCATCAGCATTGGCCTGGAACTTCCCGATGATGTCTGCGCCTACATTGCGGAAAATCTGACATCGAACGTGCGTCAGATTGAGGGCACGGTCAAAAAACTCAAGGCATACAAAGACATTGATGATTTGACTTTGGATGTTGCGCATGTCTCGCGCATCATCAAAGACATGTATAAAGGCAAATCGGACTCGCTTCCGACCACCAACCTCATCATTTCCGAGGTCTGCCGCTTCTACTCCATCGAAGAAGAAGTTCTGCGCAGTACACTGAAAAACAAAAATACAGCTGAGGCAAGACAGGTTGCAATGTATCTGGTGCACAAACTTTTAAACCTGTCTACCCCCGAAATTGGCAGAGAATTTGGCCGCGATCATGCTACGGTCATACACTCTCTTCGCAAAATTAACAATCTTCTTTGCGACCAGCGCTCCGGCATTCAGGATAACATTCGTGATATCACAGCAAACATCAACAGCCGCGTATAACCTTTCCACAGATTCCTGTGTAATGTGGAAAAGTTGCTGTGCAAAGCTGTGAAACGCTTTGTTTCACAGTTGTCCTGTTGATAGAATGTGCAAGTTTTGCACGTTGCCTTGTGTATAGATTTTCCTGTATTTCCAAGCAAAAATCGAGTTTTCCACAACAACTTTTCCCCTACTAATTACTACTTTTATTTTATCCTTTCTTTCTTTTTAGAAAGAAGAAACGAGGTACGTTATGAAATTTACCTGTGAAAAAAATCTGCTTGTCTCTGCCATCTCTGTCGCCTCGCGCACAGTCGCACCCAAGAGCGCAATTCCTGCCCTGGAAGGTATTTTACTCAAGGTCGGCAATAAAGTCTTTTTGACAGGCTATAACCTGGAAACAGGCATTACAGTCAGCCTGCCGGCAGAAATTTCCGAGCCCGGCGCCTGCATTTTGCCTGCAAGACTGTTCTTTGATATCATTCGCAAGCTTCCCGATGACGAAGTCAGCATTACGGTGGATGAAAAATTCCGCGTTTCTATCCGCGGCGGCATTTCTTCTTTCACCATTACAGCGACAAATGCAGACGATTATCCCGACCTTCCCGATGTAGAATCGGAAAAGGGCATCCACATTCCGCAGAAAGAACTCAAGCAGATGATTGCCGGCACGCTCTTCTCTGCAAGCGAAAATATGGCGCGCCCGATTCACACAGGTTGTTTGTTTGAAGTGGAAGATGCATCGATCACAGTGATTGCTGTTGACGGCTACCGTCTGGCGCTTCGCCGCTGGTTTGCAGAGCCGGGTACGGGCAGAACCCTCAAGTTCGTTGCGCCTGCCGCGGCACTCAAGGAAGTCGAGAAAATCCTCGACGAAACCGATGACGATGCCATCATTTATCTTGGCAGTAAGCATATTCTGTTTGAAATTGGCGGCGCGACACTTGTCTGCCGCGTGCTCGAGGGTGAATTCCTCGATTGGCGCCGCGTTTTGCCGCAGGATAACCCTGTCAAGGTTGCGGCAAATGTTGCAGAGATCACCGATTCCATCGAGCGTGTCGGTCTTGTCATCTCCGAAAAGATTAAAACGCCTGTGCGCTGCACCTTTGGTCAGAATACGGCGGATTTCCGCACTTCGTCGACCGTCGGCGAGGCGCATGATATGTGTTCGACCGCAGGTGACGGACAGGACCTCGAGATTGGCTTTAACTGCAAGTATCTGCTCGATGCACTGCGCGCAGTTCCCACAACGGAGGTTTCCGTTGAACTGATCAACGGTCTTAGCCCCATCGTGCTCAACCCCTGCGACGGCAGTAACACCTTCAGTTACATGGTCCTTCCTGTAAGACTCAAGGCAGGAGAATGATATGAAAGTAAAACCCATCAGAAAAGAAGCGGCAGAGCCCGTTGCTATCCGCACAGAATTTATTAAACTCCAGGACTTTTTGAAGTTTGCCAATGTGGTCGAGTCCGGCGGCATGGCGAAAAACTTCATTGTCGAGGGCAATGTTGAAGTCAACGGCGAAATCTGCCTTATGCGCGGTAAAAAGCTGTATCCGGGCGATACCGTACGCTTTGCAGGCTATTATCTGCAGGTCACGGCGGAGGAAGTATGAAGCTTGATCGGCTGACACTTTACGATTTTCGCAATTATGCATATCTGCAGGCCGATTTTGCCGCAGGCGTCAATTTGCTCGTGGGCGAAAACGCGCAGGGAAAGACGAATCTTTTAGAGGCGGTTTCCTATCTTTCCACGGGAAAGAGTTTTCGCACGGCGCACCCGCAGGAACTCATCCGCGACGGCGCGGAGTTTGCGGATCTGCAGGCAGAGATTTTCTCGCATGAGCGTGAGCAGCAACTGCGGGCGGTGCTCTTTCGCGGAAGACGACCGCGCCAACTGTATGTCGGAGGCGTGAAACAGCGCTCTTCGGCGGCGCTTTCGGGCGTTTTAACGACGGTCCTGTTTTGCCCCGAGGAACTGCAGGTGCTCAAACAGGGCGCATCAGGCAGGAGAAAACTCATCGACACCGCGCTTTCTCAACTGCGGCCAAAATATGCCGCCGCATTGGCGGAATATAACCGCTTACTGGAGCAAAAAACGAGAATTCTCAAGGATTATCACGAGATGCCCTCGCTTCTTGAACCGCTTCCCGAGTACAATGAACGGCTCGCGCAGTTTGGCGCGGTCATCATCGAATACCGCGCGCGCTATATCCAAAAACTCTCCGATCTTGCCGCGCAGTATCATGCGGAATTTTCCGCATCCATGGAGAAACTGCATTTGCAGTATCAGACGGTTTCCACGATCACAGATCCCTTCGCACCGCGCGAAGTGCTCTATCGGCAGTTATGCGAGCATCAGCAAAGCCACGCGCGCGCGGAACTGGACAGCGGACAGTGTTTGTCGGGTCCGCATAAGGACGATTTTGAGGCGACCATCAACGAGAAAAGCATCAAAAGTTACGGCTCGCAGGGCCAAACGCGCACCGCGTCCATCAGTTTAAAACTTGCAGAGCGCGAACTTCTGCGGCTCGATACGGGCGAAGAGCCTGTGCTCCTGCTCGACGATGTGCTGTCCGAACTTGACGCAGGACGGCAGGACTTTGTCCTCAACCAAATCCGCACGGGGCAGGTATTTATCACCTGTTGTGAACTTGACCGTCTGACGGAACTTGGCAAAACCATGCTCATCCGCGCAGGCAATCTCGTCACAGGATAAGGAGAAACGCATGTATATCCCCATTGGCAGTGACTTGTCGGTGCGCGAGAGTTCGGTCATCGGCATCTTCGACCTCGACAACACCTCGTGGTCAAAGCGCACGCGCGAATTTTTAGAAGCGGCGGAAGAAAACGGCGAGGTCGTCGAAGCGACGGACGCTCTGCCAAAATCGTTCGTACTGACAAGACAGTACGGCCGCCAGCAGATTTATCTGACAAAAGCAAATTCCTCCGTGCTTCAAAAGCGCATGGAGGATGACGAACGGATTTTCATCCGAAACAAAGGAGTTTCTTTATGAGCGAAGAAATCAGAAACGAAATCGTGCAGGAGGAATATGACGCCAGTCAAATCCAGGTCCTGGAGGGCTTGGAGGCTGTGCGCAAAAGACCCGGTATGTATATCGGCTCGACGAGCGTGTCGGGTCTGCACCATCTGGTCTATGAAATCGTCGATAACTCCATCGACGAGGCGCTCGCAGGCTACTGCAAGAATATCACCGTCACCATCAACGAGGGCAACACCATCACCGTTACTGACGATGGCCGCGGC
>JAZUCN010000253.1:0-8056 GCA_045639205.1 Oscillospiraceae bacterium
GTTGTTCTTCGGCTGCAGGAGGCTGCCGTTGCCGGAGATGATGCCTTCGCCGATTGCCCACTTCATCGCATTGGTTGCAAAGCTTTCAACCTTTGCGCTGTCGGTGAAGCCGGTGAAGCTGCCGGTAGCGGTGGGCTGACCTGCATGACGATACAGGATAGCCGCGATCTGCTGACGGGTAACATAGGCATTGGGTGCAAACTTGTTGTTGTCAACACCATTGACGATGCCCTTGTTGTATGCCCACAGGATTGCCTCGTAGTAGTACTTACCACTTGCAACGTCTGCGAACGGGTTCTTGATGCCGGTGACGCTGGGCGAGCCTGCGTAACGATAGAGCATCGTAACGAGGTCTGCACGGGTCAGGGAGTTGTTCGGGCTGAACTGCGTGCCGCCGGTGCCGTTGATGATGTTGTTCTCGTACAGATAGTCAATGCCTTCTGCTGCCCAAGTGCCAACGGTCTTCGCGGTGACATCGGTGAAGTAGTCGGATGCGGACTTGCTGCCAACGGTCAGCTTGATCTCGCCTTCGTCATAGATGGAATTGCCATTGTAGATGGTGTATTCCACATAGACATAGCCCGTGCTTCTGTCGGGAACGAGGTATGCATCGGCAATGTCGTTCTGGCTGGAGGACGGATCGAAGTAGAACTTCGTGCTCTTGGTAGCCTCGTTCGAAGGCTTGGTATTGCTGTCGATGTACAGCGTACCGCCAGTAACGTCGAACTTTACATAGTACTTGTAGAGCGAGCTGGTGCTGACATTGGGCTCGATTTCATCGGCAATGCCGAGCTTCTTCAGCGATGCACCGGATACGGGCAGATCGCCTTCGCTGCTGCCATAGTAATCGTCTTCTTCGTAGTTGGCATAGATAGCAAGCGTGCCTTCAACCTTATGGGTCGAGCCGCCGTCGCCCTTGACCATGAAGGGGATCTCAACGACATATTCGCTTGTCTTGCTGCCTGCGCGGAATTCCATGTCGTCAACTTCGTTGTAGTCATAGTCGACGCCGTTGGAAACCTTGGAAGAGCCGGTGCTGGTTCTGTACAGATAGCCGTAGCTCGAGCCGTACTTCTCGGCTTCGTCGGTGTAGAACTCGACATAGTCGATTTCGTCCGAACGATATTCGTCCTGCAGGAATTCTTCGAAGTCATCCGCGTCAAGCGAAACTTCTTCGTCAGATTCTACGTAGTACTCGATTTCGTAGTCGCCGTAGCCGTAGTCGTCTTCTGCACCGTTTGCGTAGAAGAGCAGGAGGCCGTCGACCTTATGGGTCGAGCCGCCGTCGCCCTTTACTTCGAACGGGATCTCAACGATGAATTCGCTGGTCTTGGTGCCGAAGCGGAATTCCATGTCGTCGACATCGTCATAGCTGTAGGAGTAACCGTCGTCAACCTTGGTCGAGCCGGTCGAGTTTTCGTACAGATAGCCGTAGGTCGAGCCATACTTGGTAGCCTCTTCCAGGTCGAATTTGACCCAATCGAGGTTATCGGAGTAGTACTCTTCGTTCAGGAAGTTTTCGAAGTCACGAGCATCGATGGAAACGTCATCGCTGGCGTCGCCATAGTACTCGATAACTTCATAGTAGTAATCGTCGTCATCCTCTGCCTTGATCTTGATCGAATCGGAAGCGGTGAGGACGGTGCCATTACCCAGCGTCAGCTCTGCATAAAGGGTCAGCGAGCTGTCCTTCTCGTAGGTGTAAACGGTGACGGACTTGGTTTTGGAGGTCGCAGCCCAGGTCTTGGCATCGGTGTTGGCCTTGGTCTTCAGCGAGACCTTGTCTGCATCGCTGGAAGAACCAACATAGAACTTGACCTTTGCGCCATCGCCAACCTCAGCGGCGTCGCCGTTCTTCTTATAAGTAGCGGTCAGGCTGAAGTTTTCGCCTTCGTAGACCGTGGAAGGTGCGCTCAGAATGAGTTCGTCTTCCGAGGGAACGGTAACATTGAAGACGATGCTCTTGGTAGCGGTGATACCCTCAAATTCAGCAGAGATCACGCAGGTATACTTGATGGTCTTGCCGTCTTCTGCCGTATCCTCAGCAGGAACGGTGTAGGTTGCGGAAGTTGCACCGCTGATTTCAGCGTCGTTCTTCTTCCACAGATAGGAAAGTTCTGCGCCATCGCAGGTAGCTTCGACCTTCAGTTCCTTGGTTGCACCCTTGTTGACCGTAACATTGTTCGTTGCGGGCGTGATCCAGTTGGGAGTCGGGAAAGTGGCAACTTCAACTTCAACTTCATCAATTTTTGCTTCAACGCCCGAAGCCAGCTTGTAGCCGTCGGGAATCTGGATGGTTGCAACAGCGGTGCCGTTGGACGCCTGATATGTCCAAGTTACATCGCAATCAACCGTGCCATCGGCAAGGTTTGCAACGACCTCATCGGGAAGCTGCTTCGTGTTGTAGCTGCTGCCAATCTTTACAACCTTGTAAGAGCCGACAACATTTTCAAAGCTCCGGATTTCGTCGTAGACAGTAACTTCAACCGTTGCCTTGTTGGTCTCGTCAGCCGTATCGGTAGCGGTGATGGTGGTAGTACCAACCTTCAACGCCTCAACTACGCCATCGGTGACAGTCGCAACAGCTTCCTTGCTGCTCGACCAAGCAACCGTTGCGCCCTCAGCAGTCAGCGTAACATCTTCGCCAACCTTGAGTTCCTTGGTGGTAACAGCGGTGCCGTTATCCTTGATGGTGATGGGCGTTGCCGCGAATGCAGCAGGGACCATTGCGCAGACCATCGCAACAACCAGAAGGATGCTTACGAGTCTGCTCATCGTTTTTTTCATGTTATGTACCTCTCTTTCAGTAAGTTTACATGAAGTAAGCTTAAAAATTCGCTCATGTTAAGTTTAGCACAAATCAAAAAAATTTCAATCGTTTTAAGAAAAGATTCATAGTTTTTTTGTATTCTTCGGTCGACTATTCCATATTTAGATCATTTCTCCGCGGCAAACACAAAATGCGCACCTTTCCATCAGCAAAGCGCACAAAACGGCAGAAAAATTTTGTTGAAAATGCAGATGCGGCACACCAAACGGTGTGCCGCATTGGTTTATTCGATCGTTTCCGACAGGACAAGGCCAGGGTTTCTCTTGATGGTGTAGTCGATCGACCACAGACTCGAGAAAACGAGCAGGCTGTGTCCGCGGTAATCTTCGAGCAGTTCGACATCCGAAGAGAGGTTCAGATCCTTGAGGTCCTCGACAGGGCTGGCGGTAATGAAGCGCAGTTGTTCGTAAGGCAGACCCTCCATGCGAAGGTCTACGCCATACTCCGATTTCATGCGGTATTCAAAGACATCAAACTGGAGCGTGCCAACGACGCCAACGATGACCTCTTCCATACCCGAATTCGGCAGTTTGAAAATCTGAATCGCGCCTTCCTGCGCAATCTGCTCTGTGCCCTTGATGAACTGTTTGCGCTTCATCGAGTCGCGCGGGCTGACACGCGAGAAATGTTCGGGGGCAAAGGTCGGGATACCGCCGAAGCGGAATTTCTGCCCGGGGACGCAGATGGTATCGCCGATGGAGAACACGCCCGGGTCAAAGACACCGATGATGTCGCCTGCGTATGCCTCGTCGACAATTTCGCGCTCCTGCGCCATCATCTGCTGGGGCTGGGAAAGGCGCATTTTGCGATTTCCCTGCACGTGATAATACTCACGGTCGCGCTCAAACTTGCCCGAGCAGATACGCATAAAGGCAAGACGGTCGCGGTGCGCTTTATTCATGTTCGCCTGAATCTTAAAGACAAAAGCGGAAAAATCGGGACTGAAGGTGTCAATTTCGCCGCAGTCTGCCTCACGCGCCAAGGGGCTTGAGGTCATGCGCAGGAACTCTTCGAGGAACGGCTCTACGCCAAAGTTGGTCAGCGCCGAGCCGAAGAACACAGGCGAAAGTTTGCCCGCGCGGACCTCTTCCATGTCAAACTCGCGGCCTGCGCCGAGCAGTTCGACATCTTCCATGAGCTGATTGTGCAGTTTCTCGCCCACAAGTTCGCCCACAGCGGGGTCATCGAGTTCCGCTTCGATCTTATCGGCGCGGTTTTTGCCGGAAACGCCCGAGAAGCAGATGAGTCTGCTTGCACGGCGGTCATACACGCCCTTAAAATCGCGGCCGCAGCCAATGGGCCAGTTGCAGGCGTAGGTTTCGATGCCAAGTTCGTTTTCGAGCTCTTCGAGCAGGTCAAACGGGTCGCGCGTTTCGCGGTCCATCTTGTTGACAAAGGTAAAGATGGGGATATGGCGCATGGCGCAGACTTTGAAGAGTTTTCTCGTCTGCGGCTCGACGCCCTTCGCGCCGTCGATGACCATGACCGCCGAGTCTGCCGCCATGAGTGTGCGGTAGGTATCCTCGGAGAAATCCTGGTGACCGGGGGTGTCGAGGATGTTGATACAGCATCCGTCATACTGGAACTGCATGACAGACGAGGTAACGGAAATACCACGCTGTTTTTCGATTTCCATCCAGTCCGACACTGCCGCGCGGCTGTTCTTTTTGCCCTTGACAGCACCCGCCTGCGCGATTGCGCCGCCATAGAGCAGGAATTTTTCAGTTAATGTGGTTTTGCCCGCGTCAGGGTGCGAGATGATCGCAAAAGTCCGACGGCGGCTGATTTCTTCTTTCAGGCCAGGCACAGTTGTCCCCTCCAAATGATTGTTTCAAACTGTGATAGTGTATCACAAACTTACAGCAAATACAAGAAATTTCCCGACGATCAGTAGCCAAAATAGTCGCGGTTGGCTCTGCCGCTGACGATGGCATACCACACAAGAACGCCCATCACCGCAAGCAGCGGAAGCAGGCTCAGCCAGCCATCCAGAAGCGGTTTGGCAAGGTAGGTGTTGAGAATCTGAAATACGCCATAACCCATGGTTGAAAGTGCAAGCACCCCAAGCGGCATACGGATATAGGCAATATAGCCCTCTTCATCTGCGCAGTCTTCGACTTTGCGGTCTTTCGGCACAAGCAGGCCATTCGGGAACAGATGGCCGACAATCAGAAGTTTTACCCAAGTATACAGGCTGTACACGCCGCACGCCAGCGCGACCAAGTCCAAAAGCATCAATGACGAACCCATAGTTCATACTCCTTTTTATAAGTTTTCGGTGAAACACGCCTCGATCTGCGCGCGTGTTGCCTGCACCGAACCCTGCACAAACGCGGGCTTGCCACCGCCTCTTCCCTGCAAGGTATCGTTGAGTGTTTTTGCAAGTTCGCGCAAATCGCCGCCGCGCTGGGCGATGATATAGCGGTAGCCGTCTGCATCCGTGCCGCTAAAAAGCGCAACGCGTCCGCCGCAGACTTCTGCGCATCCGTCTGCGAGTTCTCGCAGTGCTTCACTTCCAAGCCCCTGCTCAAACAGCAGGACATTTCCGCAACCCGCCATTTTTTCTACGCGCTCGGAAACAAGTCTTCGCTCGAGCATCGCGGCGCGGTTTTTTGTCTGAGCGAGCTCGCCCATCACCCGCTCCGCCGCCTGCGCAGTTTTTTGCGCGGGAGCAGAGAGCATGCCTGAAATTTTCTTATTCTGCTCGGCAACCTCGGACAGATATGCATACGCCTTTCTGCCGCAGAGCATCTCGATGCGCGCGCCCTCGTGGAATTTCTGCACGGACAGCAGTTTGATGATGCCAATCTCGCCCGTCATCTTCACATGCGTGCCACAGCAGGCGCACACATCCGCACCGTCGATGCGCACGATGCGCACCGCGCCCGTCAGTTCTTTTTTGCTGCGGTAGCCGATGTGCGGCAGTTCCTTTTCATCGGGCCACAGAATTTCGATGGGCACATTCTGCCAGATCTTTTCGTTTGCTTCGCGCTCGACCTCGGCAAGCTGGTCGGCATCTAACATGCCGTTAAAATCAATCGTGATGCAATCGGCGCCCATATGGAAGCCCACATTATCGTAGCCAAACAGGCGGTTGATGATGCCGCTGACGATATGCTCGCCGCTGTGCTGCTGCATAAAGTCAAATCTGCGCATCCAGTCGATGCATCCATCCACACATCTGCCAAGCGCAAGCGGTGCATCGCACAGGTGGATGATTTCATCACCGCGCTCCTGGGTGTCTGTTACCCGCACGCCGCCGAGCAGGCCCGTATCGCCGGGCTGACCGCCGCCTTCGGGATAAAACGCGGTCTTGTCGAGCACAATTTCATATAGACTCCCCTGCTTTTCACACGAGAGCACCACTGCCGAAAACTGCGCCTGATGCGCGTCTTCATAATACAGTTTCTGCGCCATTTCTGCCTAGCTCCTTTTGTTTGTTGTTTTCAGTGTACCACATTTTGAATAAAAAAGAAATCCTGCCGTGCAAGCAGATTTTTTCTGTTTGGTTTTGCCTTGACATTTCCGCACAAAATTCCTAAAATAATAATGGCTGTTTTTGCGGCCGCGGCCCATAAAAACACCCATTTATCATGATTTGACCAAAAAAGGAGGGAATTGGAATGGACGCAGGAAGTAGTAGCGGCACATCTGCAGGCCGAAGTCGCGTTGGGAACGCTCTGCGTATTTGCGTGCCGTTCCCCCACCTCTAAGTTGCCTGTGACGTGTCTTACTTCCTAATTTACATCTTTTTAGGAGGAAAGGCTTTATGGCAGAAAACAATTTTTCCGTCACGAACGCGCTCAGCAAGTTGCTTGACGAGAAAAAGTACCATTCCCTTCGGGATTTGCTGAGCACCATGAACCCTGTCGATATTGCCGCTTCATTTGAAGACCTTGACGAATCGCGTCTGCCGCTTCTGTTCAGGCTTTTGCCGAAAGAGCTTGGCGCAGATACCTTCGTTGAGATGGACCCCGATTTGCAGGAGCTTCTCATCCGCGGTTTTTCCGACTCGGAACTCAAAGCCGTTATTGACGAACTGTACGTCGATGACGCGGTCGATATTGTCGAAGAAATGCCCGCGAACGTTGTCAAACGTATCCTGGCACAGGCAGACCCTGATATGCGCAAGCAGATCAACGAGATCCTGCGCTATCCCGAGGATTCTGCAGGCAGTATCATGACCACCGAATATGTGTCCCTTCGTCCTTTGATGACGGTGGAGGAAGCGATTTTGCGCATCCGCCGCATCGGCATCGACAAGGAGACCATCTATACCTGCTATGTCACCCATGGCAGAAAACTCATCGGTCTTGTCACGGTCAAAGATTTGCTTCTTTGCGAAGATGACACGGCAACGATTGAGACCATCATGGAAGAGAACGTCATCTGCGTACACACGCTCGATGACAGAGAAGAAGTCGCACAGATGTTCTCCAAATATAACTTCCTTGCGCTTCCCGTTGTCGACGCTGAAGACCGCATGGTCGGCATCATCACCTTCGACGACGCCATGGACGTCATCGAAGACGAAACCACCGAGGACATCGAAAAGATGGCGGCAATTTTGCCGTCCGAGCGTCCGTATCTGCGTTCTTCCACGCTTGAAATTTCGAAAAACCGCATTCCGTGGCTGCTTTTGATGATGTTCTCGTCCACGCTGACGGGGCTCATCCTCTTCCATTTTGAAAACGCGCTGACGCTTTGGCCGTGTCTGACGGCATTCATCCCGATGCTCATGGGCACGGGCGGTAACTCCGGCTCGCAGGCGTGTGTCACCATCATCCGCGGCATTTCGCTCGATGAGATCGAACTGCGTGATGTGTTCCAGGTCATTTGGAAAGAGATTCGCATCTCCGTCTTGTGCGGTCTGGCGCTGGCCATCGGCTGTTTTGCAAAGATCGTGTTCATCGACGGCCTGCTCCTCGGCAACGCCGAGATCACCACAAACGTTGCGTTCGTCGTGTCGCTGTCACTTGCGGCAACGGTTTTGCTTGCAAAACTTGTCGGCTCGGTTCTGCCGCTGCTTGCAAAAAGGCTCGGCTTTGACCCTGCCGTCATGGCATCTCCGCTCATTACCACCATCGTCGATATTCTTTCGCTTTTGGTGTATTTCACATTCGCCCTCGCATTTATGAGCAGATGAGAAACACGGGAGTGCACTTCTGTGCACTCCCTTTTTTACGCTCGTGTCCACTTTGAATATTGCTAACAAAATAGGAAAGT
>JAZUCN010000254.1:0-2036 GCA_045639205.1 Oscillospiraceae bacterium
ACGGGCGTCACACCGGTTATTGCCCATTTTGAACGGTATTTTGGAATCCAAAAAACCAAAATGATCGAAGCTGTTTTAGAAACGGGATTCCCAATTCAGATTGGAACGGATCGTTTTACACAGTTTAGAACCAGACCTCAAGTTATGCGAATGCTGAAAAATGGGTTCGCACAGGTTGTTGCATCAGATTGTCACAACCTGACGACACGTCCGCCGAATTTGCTTTCGGCAATGCAAGTCATCGAGCGTAAGCTTGGTGCAGAAACAGTAAAACTGCTTCATAATGAGGCGGCGGAGCTGATTGGGCAGTAGTTTACAGAACGGGAGGAGATCATGAGCAAAGGCGGATTCTGGCGCGTGGCGCTAATTGTGATTCTCGATATTCTCTTGATTGTCCTCGCAGGCGGGGCGGCTCTTTGGGTGCGCTTCGATTTCACATTCGGGCAGATCCCGAGCGAGCGGATTGCCCAGTGGATACAGAACCTGCCACTGCAGATCATTGTGACTCTTGGTGTGTTTGCCATCACCCGTATGTACAGCTTTGTGTGGCGTGCGGTTGGTGCCCATGATGCGGCACGCATTGTTTTAGTCACAATCATTGCATTCTGTGCATATGTTTTGGGCAGCGTGGCTTTGCGGATACGAATGCCCGGCAGTGTTTTGGTCATTAGCCTTGTTTTCCAGATTGCCGCATTTACTGCAGAACGCACGTTCCTGCGCTTTTATGAATCGCTGAGGCGTTATCTTGGAAGAAACACGCAGAAGGCACGCGAGCGAATCATGATTATTGGCGCCGGAGAAGCAGGCCGTATGCTGCTCCGGGAAGTTGCAACGGATGATCATATTCATGCAAAAGTTTATTGCCTGATTGATGACAATCCTGAAAAATGGGGCAGATATCTCGAGGGTGTCCGCATTGTTGGTGGCCGCGATGAGATTATCCCTGCGGCAAAAAAACTTTCCATCGACCGCATCATCTTCGCGATTCCGACGGCAACAGCCGCACAAAGACGCGAAGTGCTCAACATCTGCAAGGATACAGGCTGTAAAGTTCAGCATATCCCCGGCATCTATCAGATGGTCAACAATACCGTCAGCATGGCGGCAGTTCAGGATATTCAGGTCGAAGACCTGCTCGGGCGCGAACCTGTAAAGCTGGAACTGGAAGTGCTGCATGAGTTTCTTGGCGGGAAAACGGTGCTTGTTACGGGCGGCGGTGGCTCGATTGGCAGTGAATTGTGTAGACAAATTGCACAATATCAGCCAAGACAGCTTATTTTACTTGATATTTATGAAAATAACGCGTATGATATACAGCAGGAGCTTTTGCGCAACTACGGAAGCGCACTGAATCTGCAGGTAGAGATTGCATCGGTGCGTGAGAAAGAGAAGATTGACCTGCTCTTTGAGCGCTATCGTCCGCAGATCGTATTCCACGCGGCGGCACATAAGCATGTGCCTTTGATGGAGCATTGCCCCGAAGAAGCAATCAAGAACAATGTCTTCGGTACATATAATGTTATCTGTGCGGCAGAGAAATACAGCGTGCAGAAGTTCGTTATGATTTCGACCGACAAGGCAGTCAACCCCACCAATTTCATGGGCGCGACGAAGCGCTTCTGCGAACTGGTTCTTCAGAGCCGACCGCAGGGCAATACCGAGTTTTGCGCGGTTCGTTTTGGCAATGTGCTTGGTTCAAACGGCTCGGTTGTGGCGTTGTTCCAAAGACAGATTCAAAGTGGCGGACCTGTTACCATTACGGATAAACGAATCATCCGCTATTTCATGACCATCCCCGAGGCGGCACAATTGGTGCTCGATGCCGGCGCGATGGCAAAACACAATCAGATTTTTGTGCTCGATATGGGAGAGCCTGTCAAGATTCTGCAGCTAGCAGAAAATATGATTCGCCTTTACGGCATGGAGCCGTATACCGACATCGAGATTCGCGAAATCGGTCTTCGTCCGGGAGAAAAACTCTATGAAGAACTCTTAATGGATGAAGAAGGTCTTCAGGATACCGCCAACAAGATGAT
>JAZUCN010000255.1:0-4838 GCA_045639205.1 Oscillospiraceae bacterium
GACCCGCTATGACCTTGGCCGCGAAAAATTCCTCGAGCGCGTTTGGGCGTGGAAGGAAAAGTATGGCAGCCGCATCGTCGAGCAGCAGAGAAAGCTCGGCGTCAGCTGCGATTGGTCAAGAAGCCGCTTCACGATGGATGAGGGCTGCTCGAAGGCTGTTCGCGAGACGTTCTGCGAGCTCTACGATAAAGGTCTTATCTACAAGGGCAGCCGCATCATCAACTGGTGCCCGCATTGCATCACCGCGCTTTCCGATGCAGAAGTTGAATATACCGATAAGCCGGGTAACCTCTGGTATATCCGCTATCCTCTGGCTGATGGCTCGGGCGATATCACGGTAGCCACAACCAGACCCGAAACCATGCTCGGTGACTCGGGCGTTGCCGTCAACCCCGAGGATGAAAACTTCAAGCACCTGATTGGTAAGTCCTGCATCTTGCCGCTTGTCGGCCGCGAGATTCCCATCGTCGGTGATGACTACTGCGAAATCGGCTTCGGTACGGGCGCGGTTAAAATGACTCCCGCGCATGACCCGAACGACTTTGAAGTCGGTCTTCGCCATAACCTCGAAGTCATTCGCGTGCTCAATGACAACGGTACCATCAATGAAAAGGGCGGCAAGTATGAGGGTATGGACCGCTATGAATGCCGCAAGGCGATCGTCGCTGACCTTGATGCAGAAGGCTATCTTGTTAAGACCGAGCCGCATGCGCATAATGTGGGTACCTGCTATCGCTGCCATAACGATGTCGAGCCGCTCATCTCTGCGCAGTGGTTTGTCAAGATGGAGCCGCTTGCAAAAGACGCGCTTCGCATCGTACGCGAAGGCGGCGTGAAGTTCGTGCCCGAGCGTTTCACGAAGATTTATAACAACTGGATGGAAAACGTCCATGACTGGTGCATCTCCCGTCAGCTTTGGTGGGGTCATCAGATTCCCGCGTGGTATTGCGCAGACTGCGGTCATATCAATGTCTCGCGTGAAGACCCGACCACCTGTGAGAAGTGCGGTAGCGCCAAACTCACGCGTGAAGAAGATGTCCTTGATACGTGGTTCTCGTCCGCTCTGTGGCCGTTCTCGACGCTTGGCTGGCCGAACCTCGACAGCGAAGACCTTAAGTACTGGTATCCGACCACCGACATGGTCACGGGCTATGACATCATCTTCTTCTGGGTCTCGAGAATGATTTTCTCGGGCATGGAGCAGATGAAGAAAGAGCCGTTCAAGACGGTTGTCATCCGCGGCCTTGTCCGCGATGACAAGGGCAGAAAGATGTCCAAGTCGCTTGGCAATGGCATCGACCCGCTCGAAATGGCAGAAACCTATGGCGCGGACGCTCTGCGCTTTAACCTCATCACCGGCAACTCGCCCGGCAACGACATGCGTTTCTATGTTGAAAAGTGCGAAGCAATGCGTAACTTTGCCAATAAGATTTGGAACGCCAGCCGCTACGTGCTGATGAACCTCACCATTGACGAGCCGGGACTTCCCGATATCGCAGACCTCGAGCTGGAAGACAAGTGGATTCTCAGCAACCTCAACACCCTCATCCGCGAGATGACGGATAACCTCGATGCCTATGAACTGGGCGTTGCTTCGGCAAAGGTCTATGACTTCATTTGGGACACCTACTGCGACTGGTATATCGAACTGACGAAAGCGCGTCTTTATTCCGAGGACGAGAAGAGCAAGCGCGTAGCCCAGCAGGTGCTTGTGTACGTGCTTGATCAGTTCCTGCGTCTTCTGCATCCGTTCATGCCGTTCATCACGGAAGAGATTTGGCAGGCCATTCCGCACGAAGGTGACTTCCTCATCCGCGCCGAATGGCCGACCTATCGTGAAGAATTCAATTTCAAGGCAGAGCGTGAAGCCATGGAAATGGTCAAGAATGCAATCTCGGCTATCCGCGCACGCCGCGCAGAGATGAACGTTCCGCCGTCGAAGAAGTCGACACTGTATGTAGTATCTGAACACGGCGCAATGTTTGCACAGGGCGAAGGCTTCATCAAGCGCATGGCTTATGCCGATCAGGTCGTCATCTGTGAAACTGAGCCGCAGGGCTATGAGGATATGCTCTCTGTCATCACGGCAGATGCCAAGCTCTATATCCCGATGGAGCAGCTGATTGACTTTGAAAAAGAACTTGCCCGCATTGCCAAGGAGAAGGAAAACACGCTCCGTCAGATTGCTATGTTTGAGGGCAAACTGAACAACGAGAGTTTCGTTTCCAAGGCTCCCGAGGCGGTCGTCAACGATCAGCGCGAAAAATTGGAGAAGGCGAGAGCTCTGCTTCGTCAGCTTGAGCAGAGTGAGCAGAAACTGAAAAAGTAAGCCCCGCGCCACTTCGACAGTTTCATAACAAACATCAAATTATAATGGACATGCACGATTTTGTGCATGTCCATTATTTTTTTGGAGGGATTCAAATGAACCTGACGAGTTTTCTTCAGGACAAGCATCTGACCATTGCCTTAAAAGGCGAAATTGACCACCATAGCGCAAAAAATACCATGCGCGTGGTCGGCAACAAAATCGACCTCTATCTGCCTGTTGTCTGCGTGCTTGACTTCAAAGAGGTCACATTTATGGACTCGAGCGGGATCGCCATCATAATTTCCGCCTTGCGGCGCATGCGCGAGCTGGGCGGAAAATTGCTCGTGCAAAATGTGCCCCAACAGCCCATGAAGGTTTTACACACTTCGGGCATCGAACAGATCGTGCAGATTGAAGAAAGGAGCCTGGAATATGAAATGTGAGAATCAGGTTGTTATCGAATTTCCCAGCCGCTCGTGTAATGAAGCATTTGCTCGCGCCGCTGTCGCGTGCTTTGCCGCACAGCTTGACCCAACCATGGACGAACTTGGAGATATTAAAACCGCAGTGTCGGAAGCGGTGACCAACTGCATCGTCCACGCCTACCGCGATACAATCGGCACCATCACGCTCAAGTTACGCATTTTAGAGGGGAACGTCCTCGATATTCTCATCAAAGACAAAGGATGCGGTATTGAAAATGTGGAGCAGGCGAGAAAACCAATGTACTCGACAGGCGGCGAAGAGCGAAGCGGCATGGGCTTTACCATCATGGAGAGTTTTATGACACAATTGCGTGTGTCCTCAAAACCCAATAAAGGCACTACTGTCCATATGAAGCGCAAAATTGTCAAGCGAGGCGGCAAAGCGTGAGAGAATCATCTCTGAAAGATATTGAGTTATCGCAACAAGGTGATCGCGATGCAACCGAGCGACTCATCACAGAAAACAATGGTCTGATATGGTCCGTTGCGCGCCGCTACTTCGGAAGAGGTGTGGATGCCGATGACCTCTATCAGCTTGGCTGTGTCGGCTTTCTCAAGGCTGTGCAGGGCTTTGAGTCTACCTTCGGTACACAGTTCTCAACATACGCCGTACCAAAAATCGCAGGCGAAATCAGGCGGTTTTTGCGGGATGACGGTGCAGTGAAGGTAAGCCGCAGTGTGAAAGAGCGCGCAGCCTGCATCAAGCAGGTACGGGCAAGATTGCTTCTTGACCTCGGACGAGAACCCTCGGTCGCAGAGCTTGCACAGGAACTGGATTTGACGGTTGAGGAGATTGCCACTGCTGAATTAGCGACCAGCGCGGCAGAGTCGATTCAGCGCGAGTCGGGCGAGGAGGGCTTCTCGCTTGAAGATGTGCTTGGCACAGAGTCTATGGAGGATGCGCTCATTGAACAGATTTCTCTGCGTGACGCACTTTCTAAACTTCCAGAGCGCGAGCGGATGATTATTGACCTGCGTTACTTCCGCGCACTCACACAACAGAAGGTCGCGCAGATTGTAGGCGTCTCGCAGGTGCAAATCAGCCGTATTGAAAAAAAGGCATTGCAGACACTTCGTGCGTATATTTAACTGTCGACAAACGGCAAAAAATATACTAAAATGGTATCATCTGATACAGTAGGTGAAACCATGAATTTGGAATATCAAGAGCGGTTTATCGCCGCGCGTCGCGCGCTGATTGCCGCGCGTTTTTCAAATCTGAATGATATGCAGCAAAAGGCCGTTCTCACCACGGAAGGGCCTTTGCTTTTGTTGGCAGGCGCGGGAAGCGGTAAGACAACTGTGCTCATTAACCGCATCGCAAATCTCATAGAGTTCGGCTCTGCTTCTGACTCGCAGGAGATTCCCGATTTCGTCTGTGAAGAGGATGTGTCGTACCTTGAAGAGTGTGTGCAGAATCCTGCCGCCATTGACCGCATGCGCGTGCGCGCACTGTGCGAACTTCGCCCTGTCGCTCCGTGGAGCATCATTGCCATCACTTTTACCAACAAGGCCGCCAATGAACTCAAAGAGCGTCTGCAGGCGATGCTCGGCGAGCAGGCACTCGATATCTGGGCGATGACCTTTCATTCTGCCTGCTGCAGAATGCTCCGCCGCGATATCGACAGACTTGGCTACTCGAAAAACTTCACAATTTATGACACTTCGGATTGTGAGCGCGTCATCAAGGATATTGTCAAGGAACAGAACCTTGATGAAAAGGTCTTTACCGCGCGCATGATTCTGTCCATCATCAGCAGAGCCAAAGACCAGCGTCTTGACCCCGAGGCATTTGCCAAGCATTCGTCTACTTCTACGGATTTCCGCATGGAGCGCATCGCGGAGGTTTATGGCGAGTATCAAAAGCGCCTGCGCGCAGCAGATGCACTGGACTTTGACGATATTATCCTGCTGACGGTCGAACTGCTCGAGGCGCACGAGGATGTACGTCTGTACTATCAGCGCAAGTTCCGCCATGTGCTTATCGACGAGTACCAGGACACCAACCCCTTGCAGTATCAACTCTCCGCGCTCTTGGCAGG
>JAZUCN010000256.1:0-9280 GCA_045639205.1 Oscillospiraceae bacterium
TGAAGACCTGTTCGGTCAGATAGCGCTCATGCTCGGTCTGCAGGTCACTGCCCCACGAGACCTTGTAGTCAAACTCATCGTTATGCTTTGCGAGGATTTCAATCGCCTCGGTGTAGGTGATGTGACCAAAGTCGTTGCTGACGACGTTGTTCAGACGCTCAAGCAGACCCTTGTCGACAAACTGGTTGAAGAACGCCATTTCTTCGGGCGCGTTTTCCAGCGTGTAGTTGATGATATACTTGATCATGTCCTCGGCAAGACGCATATCGTCTGCGAGGTCTGCAAAGGCGATCTCGGGCTCGATCATCCAGAACTCGGCGGCGTGGCGCGTGGTGTTGGAATTTTCTGCGCGGAAGGTCGGGCCGAAGGTGTAGATATCACGGAAAGCCATGGCGAAGGTCTCTCCATTGAGCTGGCCCGAAACGGTCAGATTCGTCGGCTTGGAGAAGAAATCCTTGGTAAAATCAATCTTGCCGTCTTCCGTCATGGGAACGTTATTGTGGTCGAGTGTCGTGACCTGGAACATTTCGCCTGCGCCTTCGCAGTCAGAGCCGGTGATCAGGGGCGTGTGCACATACACGAAGCCGCGCTCCTGGAAGAACTTGTGGATGGCAAATGCGATGACACTTCTGACGCGGAAAACCGCCTGGAAGGTGTTGGTTCTCGGACGCAGGTGCGAAACCGTACGCAGATATTCCATCGTGTGGCGCTTGGGCTGGATGGGGAAATCAGGCGTGGACGCGCCTTCGATCTCGACTGCGGATGCCTGCAGTTCAAACGGCTGCTTTGCTTCGGGGGTTTCCACGAGCGTGCCCGTGACAATCACGGCCGCGCCGATGTTGAGTTTGCTGATTTCGGTGAAGTTTTCCAGTTCACTGCCGAAAACGACCTGCACAGGGGAGAAGAATGTGCCGTCGGACAGGACGATGAAGCCAAAGTTCTTCGATGCGCGCAGATTGCGCACCCAACCGCCGACCGTAATCTGCTTGCCGACGTGCGAAGCGGTATCCTTAAACAGGGAACGAACAGAAATCAGTTCTTGCATAGTACGATTACCTCTTTTTCGTATCTCCGCAAAACGGAGGTGTATTTTACAGCAGCAGGATTCCCGCCTCGCGGCAGGTATCGAGCGTATCTTTGTCCCACAGACTCGACTGTACCTCGCCGATGTGGCACGCGCCAATCATCAGCATGCACAGACGGCTCTGACCGATGCCGCCGCCCATCGTGAGCGGAAGTTCATCGTTGAGAAGCATCTTGTGGAACGGAAGTTCCGCGCGGTCCTCACAGCCTGCAAGCTTCAGCTGCAGTGCGAGTGCTTTCGGGTCAACGCGGATGCCCATGGACGAGATTTCAAACGAGCACTCGAGCACAGGATTCCACATCAGGATATCGCCGTTGAGCGACCAGTCGTCATAGTCGGGCGCGCGGCTGTCATGCGGCTTTCCCGAGCGGAGCTTGCCGCCGATGCCCATGAGGAACACCGTATGGTGCTCGCGCGTGATGGCGTTTTCGCGCTCTTTGGCGGTCAGGTCGGGATAGCGGTCCTCGAGCTCCTGCGTGGTGATGAAATACACCTCGCGCTCGAGATTGGTGTGCAGCGACGGGAAGGCAACGCCAAGCGCATCGTTCGTTTCGCACACCGCACCGACAATATCGCGCACCGTGCGGCGCAGATAGCTCTCGCAGCGGTCTTCTTCGGAGATGACCTTTTCCCAGTCCCACTGGTCAACATAGACCGAGTGGATGTTGTCGAGTTCCTCATCGCGGCGGATGGCGTTCATATCGGTGAACAGACCCTTGCCGACATTAAACTCATACCGCTTCAGCGCCAGACGCTTCCACTTGGCAAGCGAATGGACAACTTGCGCGCTGAGTCCGACATCGGGAATGTCAAAACTGACAGGGCGCTCTTTGCCGCTGAGGTTGTCGTTCAGACCGGAGTTCTCCTCGACAAACAGCGGCGCGGACACGCGGCGCAGATTCAGAGCATTGCTCAGATTGACCTGGAAATTGCTTTTGATGAATTCGATGGCGCGCTGCAGCTCATACACAGACAGCGGAGCCTTGTAGCCGGAGGGGATTGTGAGCTTGCTCATGGCAGAACTCCTTTCTGAAAAATGATATTATATTTTACCCTAGTTTTTCCTGTAATTCAAGGTAAAATTGATAAAAAGGGAAAATATCCAGCCAAACGCGAAAAATGACCGCCGCGCGGTGCGGCGGTCGGGGCTTTTCAGCGTTTTCTGAACTTGCGGAACAGCTCCCAAAGCACAAGCAGTACCTGCAAGGCCGCGCAGATTGCGTAAATCAGCGAGAAGTTTGGAAGCGGTACGGAAAGGTGCAAACACAGTCCCATCGTCCAGATAAGAGCCGATACGGCAATGCCCTGGTACAAAATATCCCACCAAAGGCTGGTGAAAATCACACAGACGATGGACGCAACGGGAAGCGCGTATATGAAAAACAGCCACGCTTGAAAGGGAATGTCTGCAATAACAAAGGCACAGAACAGGAATACTGCTACTGCGAACACCAGCGCAACCGACAGCGCAAGAATGAACAGGTGATGATAGGGCTTGTTCTTCTTGGGCGGCTCGACCTCTCCGATGAGGTTGCTGACGGTGATGCCGTAGAGCTCGGCAATCTGCGTCAGCACGAAAATGTCGGGCAGGCTTTCCCCGCGCTCCCACTTCGATACCGCCTTGTCCGAATAGCTCAGCTTTTCGGCAAGATCGAGCTGGGTATCGTTGTGCGCCTTGCGGTATGATGCAATATTTTTCGATATCGTACGGCGGATTGTCGCTTCATCGCGCATGGCGGAAAGCCTCCTTGAAAGCATTGAAAATACAAGATATTCTACCGACGGTAGAGCGCGGCTCTCATGCCGCGTTACCGCAGGGAAAAGGCGGTAGGGTGCAATTTTTTTGCACAGGGATTATGCTGATGACAGAAAAGATTGCATGCTGTCAGCAGCAGAAATGTTGCGCACAGTATAACACAAAAATCTTTCAAACGCAAGTTACGCGCAGAAGAGCATTCGGCATCTCACACACCATGCCGGGTGCTTTTCTGCATTTTGTTGCAGTTGACGAGAGAATCAAAGATGCGTACAATGTAGAAAAAGGGGGGACGCACATGATAAACACAGAACTGCTCGAGCAGAAACTTTCCGAACTGCCCATTTTGCAGTATGCATGGATCTCGACGGATGAACTGATGTTCACCGAGCGTGTGCGCCTCGTGTGCGAGATGGAGTGCCCGCGCTATAATAAATCCTGGGCATGTCCGCCTGCGGTTGGAACGGTGGAAGAGTGCAAGAGGCGCTGTCTTGCCTTTCCGCACGCATTTGTGCTGACGACCGCGACCGAGGTCGATGATATCACCGACTGGGACGCGACCCTTGCCACACGTGCAGGGCATGAAGCCATCACGCGCCAAGCGGCGGATATCATCCGCGCGCAGGCAGAAGACGTGTTCGTGCTTTCAACCGAATCCTGCGCACATTGTACGCATTGCACCTGGCCGAATGCGCCTTGCCGCCATCCCGAGCGGATGTTCCCCTGTGTCGAAAGCCACGGCATCCTCGCAACCGATATTGCCGAAAAATGCGGCATCGAGTTTTACAGCGACGATGTGGTCACATGGTTCTCGCTCATTTTGTTCCGATAAGAAAAAACCTGCCGACAGGCAGGTTTTTTATTTGTATGCAAATAAGTTCCAAGGATAAGCCGCAGGCGGCTGGGCGGAGAATGTGACGATATTTCCATCCGACGGATGCGGGAAAGACAGTTTTGCGCAAAACAGCGCGCAGGTGCAGCCGTTATCACTGCTTCCGTATTTGCCGTCTCCGAGCAGCGGATGCTTTCTTGAGGCAAACTGCACGCGGATCTGATGCGTTCTTCCTGTGTGGAGTTTGATGCGCACAAGGGTTTTATCCTGCAGGCCTTGCACAACTTCATAATCGAGCACCGCTTCGCGCACACCTGCGCGTTTTTTCTTTGCGGTGTAACTTTTGCGCGTGCGCCTGTCAAAAAACAGAAAATCGCGAAGTTCTCCCGAATCGGGTTTGACCTCGCCGTGCACGCAGGCAAGATACTGCTTGTCGAAAGCGCCCTTTTGCATCGCATCCGAGAGCTTTGCCGCGGCATCTTTCGTCTTGGCGTAGACCATCACGCCGCTTGAAACCTGGTCAAGCCGATGCACGGCAAATACCTGCCTGCACCGAAGCTGTGCGGCAAGCATCGCGGGCATGGCATTTTCATGCTCTGCCTGCGCATCGATTCCTGCAGGCTTGATGCAGACGATGATGCAGTTGTCCTCATGCAAAATCTCAAGCATGCGCGTGCTCCTTTCAACCATTCTGTGCTGATTTTACCATCCAATCTGCGCCAATGCAAGCCGCTTGCATTGTATACGCTGTGCGTTTATAATAGATTGATACAAGGAGAGATGATTATGAAGACAAAAGATTATCAAAAGAGGGGTCTGCTGCGCATTTTCCTGCACTTTTTTAAGCCCCACAAGAAACTGTTCATTCTCGATATGTCCTGCGCGCTTGCCGTCGCGGCAATCGACTTGCTGTATCCGCTCATCTCGAGAAGAGCACTCAATGAACTTCTGCCACAGCAGGCATACCACGCCTTTTTTACTGTCATGGCTGTGGTCGTGGGCGCGTATCTTCTGCGCTCGGTGCTGTATTATATCATCACCTATTGGGGACATACCTTCAGCATACGCGTCGAGGCAGATATCCGCGAGGCACTCTTTGGGCATATGCAGGAGCTTGGCTTTGACTTTTTCGATGCAAACCGCACAGGTCAGCTGATGAGCCGCTTGACCTCCGACCTGTTTGAAATTACGGAGCTTGCCCACCATGGCCCCGAGGATTTGTTTATCTCCATCGTGACCATCATCGGCGCGCTGTCGGTCATGTTCTCGGTCGAGTGGCGCTTGGCGCTCGTTGTGTGCATCATCATCCCTGTTTTTATGCTCCTTGTCATGTCGCGCAGACGCGCGCTTGCAGGCAGTTCGCGCGAGGTCAAAAAGAAAATCGGCGCCATCAACGCCTCTATTGAGTCGAGTCTGTCAGGCTTCCGCACGGCAAAAGCCTTTGCCAATGAGGACATGGAGCAGGCAAAATTCGGCCGCTCGAACGATGACTATCGCGGGGCAAAGCGCAGATTCTACAGGGAAATGGGCATCTTCCATTCGACCATGGAGTTTTTCGTCAGCATCCTTTCCGTCGCGGTCATCACCGTTGGCGGCTGGATGATTATGGACGGGCGCATGAACTATGTCGACCTTATCACATTCTCGTTGTATGTCACCACCTTTGTAAACCCCATCCGCCGCTTGTCCAACTTCTCGGAGATGTTTGCAAACGGTTCTGCGGGTTTGCAGAGATTTGCCGAGATTATGCGCACCGAGCCGTCGCTTCAGGATGCGCCCGATTGTGTGCACCTGAAAAATGCGCGCGGCGAGATTACCATGCAGGATGTGGACTTCTCCTATGACGAGGAAATTGAAGTTTTGCATGAGGTAGACCTGCATGTCAAGGCAGGGCAGACCATCGCGGTCGTCGGTCCGTCCGGCGGCGGCAAGACCACCCTGTGCCAACTTCTGCCGCGTTTTTATGATGTCAACGCAGGCTCGATTTGTGTCGATGGCATCGACGTGCGCCAAATCAGCCAAAAGAGTTTGCGTCAAAATATCGGCATCGTCCAGCAGGATGTGTTCCTCTTTGCCGATACGGTCTTTGAGAATATCCGCTACGGCAAGCCGAACGCCACCATGGACGAGGTCATCGAGGCGGCAAAGCGCGCGGAAATTTACGAAGATATCCTCGCCATGCCCGACGGTTTTGATACTTATGTCGGCGAGCGCGGCATGCTCCTGTCGGGCGGACAGAAACAGCGCATCTCCATCGCGCGTATTTTCCTCAAAAATCCGCCCATTTTGATTTTGGACGAAGCGACCTCCGCGCTCGACTCGCTGACCGAGTCGAAGATTCAAAGCGCTTTTGACGCCTTGGCAAAAGACCGCACGACCCTCATCATTGCCCACCGCCTGTCCACCATCCGCAAGGCAGAGCGCATCTTGTTCATCGCTGACGGGCGCATCTGCGAAGAGGGAAGCCACGAAGAACTGCTTGCGAAGAACGGCGCGTATGCCGAACTTTACCGCACGCAGTACGAAAAATAATCATGCAAAAAACAGATACAAATTTCAATCTCAAAACCTACATCATCCTCTTTGCAGGCGTGTTCGCACTGTCCACCTCTGCGATTTTTGTCAAAACCGCCGCCGCGCCTTCGTCTGTCACCGCGCTCTACAGGCTCTTTTTTGCAGGATTGGTGCTGTTTCCGTTCTTTCTTCTGCGTAAACAATCGCGCGCGGAACTGAAAACCATCCGCCCGAAGCAGTGGATGCAGATTTTTTCGGCAGGCGCGTTTTTGGCACTGCACTATGTGCTGTGGTTTGAGTCGCTGAATTACACTTCTACGGCAAGTTCCATCGTGCTTGTGTGCCTGCAACCGTTTTTCTCGCTTGGACTTGAGCGTTTTATCAGCAAGAAAAAGATTCACCCCACCGCGCTCATCGGCTGCGCCGTCGCGCTGTGCGGCAGTGTGGTCATTGGCTTTGGCGATTTTAGAATCAGCGGTCAAAGCCTGCTTGGCGATGTTTTGGCCTTTGTTGCCGCAGGCGTCATCGCGCTGTATTTCTTCGTCGGGCAATCTGTCCGAAAAGAGATTTCCGCCGTGACCTATTCCGTGTGGAGCTATTTTGCAAGCGCGGTGGTGCTTGTGCTCTATGCGCTTTTGCGCGGCGATGCCCTTGTCGGATACTCCTTGCAGACCTGGGGCTCATTTGCGGGACTTGCGCTGATTGCGACCATCGGTGGACAGTTTGTGTTCAATTTACTGCTGAAAAACGTGCCCGCCTCGGCAGTGACCATGAGCATCCTTGGCGAGCCCATCGGCACCTGCATCCTTGCGTATTTCCTCTTGGGAGAAACCATCGCACCGCGACAGTTTGTCGGCATCGCCGTCATCATGCTCGGCATGGTGCTGTTCTTCTCGTCAAAAAAACAACAGCCATAAAATAAAAGGGACAAATCCGAAGATTTGTCCCTTTTATTTTATGCCAATAAGTTTACATAATTATTTTTCCAACTGCTCAAGCAATGCCGTACAGCCTGCGAGCACATCGCGGTAGGTCTCGTCAAAATTTCCCGTGTACCACGGGTCTGCGATGTCGGCATTCGAGCCTGTGTACTGCAGAAGCTTGCGGCACTTGCCATCGGGGTCACCGCCAAAACAGCGGTCCATATTGCGCATGTTGGCGCTGTCTGTGCCGATGAGCAGGTCATATTGCGCGTAGTCATCTTTCGTGATCTGCCTCGAGCGATGGGCAAGCACAGGAACATTCTTGCGTGCGAGGATCTCGCGCACGCCGTAGTGCGGTCCGTTGCCAATTTCCTCACGGCTCGTCGCCGCCGAGTCGATGTGGTATTTTTCCGCAAGCCCGCGCTTGTTCACCATGTCCTGCAGAACAAATTGCGCCATGACAGACCTGCAAATATTGCCATGGCAGATAAAGAGAATGTTTGTCATATTATCCTTCCTTTTTCAGAGCCGTTAATTGATAAGTCTTTTCCGTCATCGCCAGCATCAGCGCGAACAGCGCGAGCAAAAATACGGGGAACAGACGGATGTTGAGATAGCGCGCGACAAGCCCAAAAACAGGCGGCAGGAAAGTACAGCCCGTGTACGCGCTTGCCATTTGGATGCCGATGATGGCCTGCGAGTTTTCCGCGCCGAAATTGGCGGGCGTGCTGTGGATGATGCTGGGGTAGATGGGCGCGCATCCAAGGCCGATGACGACGAGCCCGATGAGTGAGGGCAGGGCGTTTTTGATGGGAAGCAGAATCAGCAGACATCCTGCCAGCGCCACGACAGAGCCGACGCACACGCGTTTGCGGTCCCCGAAGCGCTCGGGCAGGAAACCGCCCAGGAACCTTCCCGCGGTGATTCCGATGAAGAACAGCGAGGCGAATGCCGCCGCGGTCTGCGTATCGATGCCCTTTGCCTCTACGAGATAGGAACTTGCCCAGTGCATGACGGTGCTCTCTGCCGCGCAGTAGCAGAAAAAGCCAAGCAGTAAACACGGCACGCCGCGGATTTTGAGCGCGCCTTTGATGCCGAGCACCCTAGGCGCTTCGTCCTGCGCATCCTTGCTCTGATGGATTTTCCACAACGGAAGGCTCACAAGCAAAATCACCGCGATGATCGCCTGCGTAAGGGAAATGATGCCATAGCCGCTCTGCCAGCCTCCGCGATGAAGCGCAAAGCTCATGACATAGGGGCTGATGATCGTGCCCACGCCCCAAAAACAATGCAGCCAGCTCATGTGCCGCGACTGATAATGAAGCGCGACATAATTGTTCAGCGCTGCGTCAACCGCGCCCGCGCCAAAACCGAAGGGAATCGACCACAGGCAAAGAAGCCAAAAAGAGCGCGATACAGAGAAGGCGTACAGCGCCAGAGCTGTGAGGAAAACGCTCACCACGACCACGCGGCTCGTGCCAAAGCGCGCGGTCAGCCGCTCGGAAACAAGGCTCGTGATAATCGTGCAGGCGCTGATAATCATCGAGATATAGCCCATGTAGGAGATGGGCACGGAAAGAACCGCCTGCATACTCGGCCAAGCCGCGCCAAGCAGCGAATCGGGCAGTCCGAGGCTGATAAATGCCAGATAAATTAAAGATAAAAGAAGCACCGCCATATCGGAAATCTCCTCATTGTTGCATTTCGTTTCTTATATCAATATTTGTCAAGTCTGTCAAGGATGAACCGATGCGGAAAATGTTGAAAGTTCCGCAAAATATTGCTATAATATAGCGCGGTGTATTGCACCCCATTCCCCAAGAAAAGAGGCCCTCGCTTTGAGAATCGCAGATATTCACGCGCACATTTTTCCCGATAAACTTGCCGAGAAAGCGGCTTTGTCCATTGGCGCGTTTTACGGCACAGATATGTATGAGCCCGCAAGCATCACAAATCTTCTGCAGGCACATGAAGAAGCGGGCATTGAGCGCGCACTTGTAAGCAATTCTGCGGTCACGCCCGAGCAGGTGCATAACATCAACAATTTTATTGCAGGTGCCTGCAAGGAGCATCCGCAATGGTTTGGTTTCGGCTCGATTTTCCCCGGTATGGAAGGGGTGCAGGAAGAGCTCGAGCGGGTAAAGGCGCTCGGCCTTCGGGGTCTTAAAATC
>JAZUCN010000257.1:0-3478 GCA_045639205.1 Oscillospiraceae bacterium
CCAGAACAACAACCAGAACAACAACCAGAACAACAACCAGAACAACAACCAGAACAACAACCAGAACAACAACCAGAACAACAATCAGAACAACTACTCGAGCGACTATAGCAACAGATCGCAGAACCGTAACTCCAAGTAAGATACGAAAAAGCACCGCAAACAACATTTGCGGTGCTTTTTTCTATACCTTTACTGGAACATCAGCATCAAAGAAATAGAGAATCTTTTCTTTGACAGGCATTTGATAGATGCGAGAAAGCGCCTGCGCATAGGTCTCTAACTGCGGGCGGTAGAACTCAGCTTTCTGCTCAAGATTATCCGCAATGCGATCCGTCTTGAAGTCGACAATCACAAGGCCGTCATCCTCTTGCCAAAAGCAGTCAACCACACCCTGGAGCATAACCTGTTCGCCTGCACCATCCTGATAATACTGCCCTGCATCACACAGAACAGAGAACTTAAACTCGCGCTGTAATTGCTCGCAGGCGAGAATGCGCCTGCCAAGATTCGAGCCGAACAGTTTCTCAATTTTCAGCACATCAACAGCCGTCGCCTGCATCGGCGTCAGAAAATGCTCATCAACAAGCCGCATCTTTTCCTGCTCGATTCCTGCAAGCGTGCCGCACGCGTCATAGCGCGCGTACTGCATGAACTGGTGCACCGCCGTGCCTTTCTCGGAACCCTGAAGGCTCGTCTTGGGCAGGAAGTTCGCCTCTCTCCAAACGCCATGCTTGGACCGAACATTCTCTCTCGACTCCTCTGCGACCTCTTGGTCGATATGACGCCCCTTAAGCTGTGTTGCCGTCAGTTTCGAAGCAATGCCCGACGCATTTGCGTGCAGGTAACTCCTATCCAGCGTCTGGCACATCGCCTCATAATGAGACTCATCCGATGCCTCGAGCGATTGCTTTCGCAGGCGTTCTGTCGGAAAACCTGCCGCGACAGAAAGATCATAGAATTTGATTTTCCATGTGTCTGCATGCACAAAACTATACGCATTCGGTCCGCACTGCGCAAACAATTCGCCTGCTTCTGTTCTGCAAAGCGCCTGCATCAGAACCCACTCTCCAAGAGAATGCGCCATGGCTGGCAAATCCTGTGAAAGTGGGTATGTAACCAGACCGTTCCACTTCTCCAGCGTCGTTTTCGTGTTTGACGAGCAATAACTCATAATCAGCATCTGCTGCGCGCGCGTCATGGCGACGTACAAAATGCGCATTTCCTCAGCGATCGTTTTTGCTGTCATCTTTTTCATGATAGCAAGCCGTGCAATATTCGGATAATAGTATCGCGACTGCAAATCTACAACGTTGCAACCAATGCACAAATCGTCATCAAGCAAAACCGCTTCATTGTTATCCTTGAGATTAATGCCTTTGGCAAGGTCAGCAAGGAACACGACCGGGAATTCCAAACCCTTGGAATGATGAATGCTCATAATTCGCACCGAGCGTCCACCTTGCTCGCTCTTTTCAAGCGAAAGTGGCGAGCCATTCTCAGTCATCTGGGTAATGTACCGCACGAAAGACGACAAACTGCCACTCTCACCATTAGAGAATTGATTCGTCACATCCCGCAGAATCTGCAGATGTTCCACGCGAGCTGCGCCATCAGGCATCGCACCGAAAATATCATCGGCATGCGTGGAAAGAAGAACCTCATCAAACAGTTCGCGCACAGTAAGATTCCGCGCAGCCTGTCGCATTGCAGTTAGCCACTGCAGGAAATTTGTCAGCTTTTCAGACGGCACGGCAACCAATCGAAGCGAGTCATACAAATCAGATTTGCTGTCCTGCGCGCGGAATTTAGCCAACTCGTCTGTTGTAAAACAGAACACAGGGCTTGCCATTACCGTCACAAGTTCAATATCGCGATGCGGATTATCGATGATAGACAACAGCGCCATCATCACTTCGCCCTCAGTTGTAAAGAGGATGTTTTCACTCTTTTCAAAGAAAACAGGCACATTGCGCTCCGACAGAGCTTTGATGTACTTGTGTGCTGTGCCCGTAGTCGCACGCAGCAAAATCACAATATCGCCCGGCTCGACAGGACGGAGCGAATCACCGTCGGAAATCAGCGTCTTGTCGTTGAGCATCTGCACAATACGCGAGGCAACAAACTCCGCTTCAGCATCCGCGCGACCATTTCCCTCACCTCGGGCAGTATCGATGCAGTGCAGTTCGACCTTTTCCTGCTCAATTGCAGGGAAAGTCCTGCCTGCGCGAAGCATTTCGTCCTCACCGTAGTCGATTTCTGCCGCGCTTCTGTTCATGACCAAAGCAAAAATATCATTGACCGCCTGCAGAATTTCATCTCTCGAGCGGAAATTCTCCGAAAGCAGAATCTTGCGCGGTTCTTCCTCGCCTGCTTCATCATACATAGCAAAGCGCTCATATTTATTGAGAAAAATCTGTGGTTCTGCCAGGCGGAAGCGGTAAATCGACTGCTTGACATCGCCAACCATAAATCGGTTTTTGCCTGCCTGCGAAACGGCTTCGTAAATATGTTCCTGAAGGGCGTTGGAATCCTGAAATTCATCAACGAGGATTTCCTTGAAATTTGCTGCAATCTGTCTTGCCGCATCCGTCGGATTGCCAACCTTATCCGTCAGCAGGCGCACAGATTCATGCTCAAGGTCCGAAAAATCGAAAATCTTTCTTCTGCGCTTTTCCGATGTGTATCGCGCATCAAAAAGTGCAACCAGATGAAGCAGGCCCGAAATTGCAGGCGCGGCTTGCTTCAAATCCCGCAGAACGACCTCCGAAGGGCCATAGAATACACTTTGCGCTTCTTTGAGAATCTCACCGCAAAGTTTCTTGCTGTTCTGCAAAATAGACTTCAGCGCTTCATCCGCGTTTTTTGCAGGCTTGAGCGTGCCAAGCCCGGGAATCCGAGCATGATAAAACTCGTCCCATGTCGAAAGTCCCGCAATTCGATTGATTGTTTCGATGCTCTCAACAAACAACGGCACATACTTTTCTGCAAGAATCGGGTCAGTCGACCCGAGCGATATCGCGCTTTCAAATCGCGCCTTCACAAAGGCAAGATGGGTTTTATAATCGTCAATGAGGAACTGGCCCCAAATTGTGTTTTCCGCATTACTGTCAGGAATTTCCGAACAAATCCTCTCGCAAGCTTGCATCCAAGCACTCGGATTCAAGCGGCAGCGGATTTTATCGTAGATTTCCAGTACAAGCTCACCTAGTCTGCGGTCATCACGGCCATAGCCAAAGCGGTCGACAAGCGCCTGGATGCTGCCATCATGCCCCATTTGCGTGTAAAGTTCCTCGAGCACGTCCTGCATGATATCCGCGCGCAGGAGTTCAGACTCCTGCTCTTCCGCCACACGGAAATCCGCGGGAATGTCCAGCTGATGGGCATAGGCTCGCAAAATTTTGGTGCAAAATGAGTGAACAGTAGAAATCTGCGCAATGGAAAGTCGCGAACTCTGCCTCTGCAAATGCAGGTTTTC
>JAZUCN010000258.1:0-3062 GCA_045639205.1 Oscillospiraceae bacterium
GATGCTGGAAAGATCACAGGCCGGAGAATTGTCAGGCATGGTATTTACCTCCTGTTGATATGGTAAGCCGGACTGCTGGGCAGCGGCTTTCATCACAGTGTATGCAGAGCTTTGATTTTGTGTTCATTTGGCGAAAAATGGGAAGGAAAACGGATATTCATAAAAAATTGAAAACTGTCGTTCTTGCTTACAGGAGCACCCTGTGGTAGAATAGATACAGTATTAAATTGGAGAGGTATACCTGCCGATGAAAACAGATGTAATGGGTATCCGATTTGATAATGTCACCATGGAGGAAGCGTTGGAAGTTGCCCGCGGTCTGCTGGCTTCCGAGGGTGCTTCCCGTGTGGTCACGCCCAATGCGGAGATTGCCTATGAGGCGATGCACAGCAGTGAGCTTCGCGCGCTGATCAATGACGCGGCAATGGTGCTTCCCGATGGCGCAGGCATTGTTTTGGCAGGCAAGATTCTCGGCACGAGGCTTCAGCAAAAAGTCGCGGGCGTGGAATTTGCCGAAGGCTTGCTCGGCGTGTTGGAGCGCGAGGGAAAGCGGCTGTATCTGCTTGGCAGTAAGCCGGGGGTCGCAGAGCTTGCTGCGCAGAAGATGCTGGAAAAACATCCGCAGCTTCAAATCTGCGGTATGGCAGATGGCTATTTTAAAGATGAAACTGCTGTAGTGCAGAAGATTAACGATGCAGGCGCGGATGTGCTGTTTGTGTGTCTTGGCGCACCGAAGCAGGAACAGTTTATGAAGGCGCATCAGGAAAATCTAAATGTGCGCCTGATGATTGGTCTTGGCGGAAGTCTTGATGCGTTCGCAGGCACAGTTAAGCGCGCGCCGCGCTTTATGATCCGCATGAATCTTGAGTGGCTTTACAGGCTGTATAAAGAACCAAAGCGTTTTAAGAGAATGCTGCGGCTTCCGAAATATCTGCTGGCGGTTACAGCAGAACGGATAAGAGGGAAGAAAAAATGGGAAAACTGATCGTACTCGAGGGTACGGACGGAACAGGTAAGTCCACACAGTTTGCGCTTCTTGCCAAGCGCTTTGAAGATGAGGCAAGAGCATTTCAGAAACTGCGATTTCCGCAGTATGATGAGCCCTCGTCGGCGCTGATCAAGATGTATCTGGGTGGCGATTTCGGCACGAGTCCCGACGCGGTCAATGCGTATGCGGCCTCTACATTCTATGCTGTTGACCGCTATGCGTCCTATGTGCGCGTGTGGAAAGAGTATTTTGAGCAGGGTGGACTCATCCTCTGCGACAGATACACGACGTCCAATGCGGTGCATCAGGGAAGCAAGCTGCCTGTCGAGGAGCGCGAGGTTTTTTTCTCCTGGCTGTATGATCTGGAGTTTAACCGCATGGGACTTCCGAAACCCGATTTGGTGATTCGGCTCGATATGCCGATTGAGCTGTCGGAAACGCTGATGCGCAAGCGCGAGGCGCAGACGGACACGAAAGCGGATATCCATGAGCAGGACAGAGCCTATCTTGACAGATGCCGTGAGGCGGCAAAGCAGGCGGGCGAGTTCTATGGCTGGAAGAGTGTCAGTTGTGCACAGGACGGCAAAATTCGCACGCCCGAGCAGATTCACGAAGAGATTTACGCGCTGGTAATGCAGTGTTTGGAGGAACGATAATGGTTGCTATCATTCTCGGAAAGGGCTTTGAGCCGATAGAAGCGATCGCGCCGTGCGACATTCTGCGCCGTGGCGGCGTTGAGGTGCGCTTTGCCGCAATTGGCAGCCGCATCGTTGAGGGCGGTCACGGCATCCGCGTGGAAGCCGACTGCATGGTCGATGATTTGCAGGCGGAGGAACTGGAGATGATTGTTCTGCCAGGCGGTCTTGGCGGCGTACATTCGATTTTAGAGTGCGAAAAAGCGTTGGAGTTGGTCAAGTCGGTTTATGCCTCGGGCAAAAACGTTGCCGCAATTTGTGCCGCGCCGACCATTCTTGCAAAACTCGGCATCACAGACGGGAAAAAGGCTACTTGCTATCCCGGGATGGAAGATGAGATGGGCCGGGCCCAGATGTGTGATGCGCCTGCGGTAACGGACGGAAATGTCATTACGGGTCGCGCGGCAGGTGCGGCAGAGGCATTCGGTCTTGCACTGCTTGCGAAGCTTCGCGGTGAGCAGGATGCGAAAAGAATTGCAGAGCAAATCGTATCTCATGGCTAAATGAGGAGTTTTGACTATGTCTGATTGGAATGAACAGAATCTGTCGAGCAGATTTGACGATCTCGATGAGCTGATTCGCAGTGCCAAAGAAGATTTGGCGCATGCCGATGCGCTTGTCGCGGGAGTGACGGAGATAGAAGAGGTTGCTGAAGAAGAACCTGAACAGGCCGAAGAAGTGACCGAATATGAGCCTGCGCAGAAGCGGGAGATTCCTGTACAGGATGAAGAGCCTGTGGAAAAGTTTACGCTTCCTGCGGGCATTCGTGTACTTTTGTATGTGTGCTGTGTGCTCTCGGCTTCGGTTTTGCTTGCTGTTGGCGCGTGGAAGTGCGCCGATGATGTACTTGCGCTGACGAAGCCCGAACGCATTGTGACGGTGACGATTGAAGAGGGCTCTTCGATTGCCGATGTTACGCAGATGCTCAAACGCGAGGATCTGATTCGCTATCCGTGGCTGTTCCAAATGTACTGCTGGATGTCGCATGCGGAGCAGAAAATTGACGCGGGCACATATGAACTGAACAATCTGTATGATTATCATGCGCTTGTCAACGGCATGATTTCAACCTCGGGTGACCGTGCGACGGCGAAAATCACGATTCCTGAGGGTTATGAGTGTGAGGATATTTTCAAGCTTCTCGAAGAGCACAATGTCTGCCCTGTAAACAGCCTGAAGGAAACGGCGGCGGAGTATGAATTTGACTATGCATTCCTTGCAGACCGTCCGTATGGCGACAGCGACCGCCTGGAGGGCTATCTGTTCCCCGATACCTATGAGTTCTTTGTCGGCGACAAGCCTGAGAATGTTATCAATAAGTTCCTGCGCAACTTTGAGCGTAAGATGACCGAAGAACTGCAGGCGCAGATTGACGCGGT
>JAZUCN010000259.1:0-2051 GCA_045639205.1 Oscillospiraceae bacterium
GGCGCGCGCGCACGCATACTGCGTGCAGATGTTCGGCTCGGACCATGTCTTCCGCGCGGGAACGATTGGCACGGTTGCGGAAAAAACCGCTTATGGCTATGCAAAAAAATACCTTGATGAGCGCAATATGACCGTCAGCAAGGCAGAGGAAAACCGCCTCGCCGCAGGGTGTGTCGGCATCAAGCGTACCAGTGGTCAGCACCCCGGCGGTCTGGTCGTTATCCCGCAGGAAAATGAGATTTGGGATTTCTGCCCTGTTCAGCACCCTGCGGACGATAAGGACTCCGAGTGGATTACCACCCATTTTGAATACCATGCGATGGAAGAGAATCTGCTCAAGCTTGACATGCTCGGTCATGATGATCCGACCATGATTCGAATGCTCGAGGATTTGACGGGCGTGGATGCCAAGACGATTCCGCTCGATGACCGGGAAACAATGGCTATCTTCACTTCGAGCAAAGTGCTCGGTTTTGAGGATGACCCCATTTTGGGACCTGTCGGCTCCTGCGGCATTCCTGAGTTTGGTACGGGCTTTACCCGCGGCATGCTCGAAGAAACCCAGCCGACGAAGTTTGATACGCTCATCCGTCTGTCGGGCTTCTCACACGGCACTGACGTTTGGCTCGGCAACGCGAGAGATATCATCCTCTCGGGTACGGCAACGGTTTCGCAGGCCATTGGCTGCCGCGACGATATCATGCTATACCTCATTTCTAAAGGCATGGACGAGAAGCGTGCGTTTAAGTTTATGGAAGTTGTCCGTAAGGGCGCGATCCATAAAGGTAAGCCCTGGCCCGATGGCATCGTCGAGGAAATGCAGAAACTTGGTGTGCCCGAGTGGTATATTGACTCATGCCGCAAGATTCAGTATCTGTTCCCCAAGGCGCATGCTACGGCATACGTCATGATGGCCTTCCGCATTGCCTGGTTCAAGGTGCATCATCCATTGGCGTTCTACTCGGCGTATTTCTATCGCCGCAGTCAGAAGGATGCCTTCGACGCGGAAATGATGACGCAGGGCATCGATGTTGTGCGCAAAAAGATCGAAGAGATCAAGCACAAGGAAGATGCCACGGCAAAGGATGAAGACCTGTTCACGACCCTCGAGGTCTGCTATGAGTTCTATCTGCGTGGCTTCTCCTTCGCGCCCATCGACCTGTATCAGTCGCACGCGACCAAGTTCCTCGTGCAGGACAATCAGCTCCTGCCGCCGTTCGTTTCGGTCTCGGGTCTTGGCGAAACTGCCGCATGGGATATCATGGAGGGCAGGGAAGGAAAACGCTTTGTCTCGATCGATGAATTTGCGAGTGCATGCCCTAAGGTATCGAAGACGCATATCGAAAATCTGAAGCAGGCTGGCGCTTTCGGAAGTCTTCCGCAGACCAGTCAAATTACACTGTTTTAAGCAATGTCCCACCCTGTCCATAGGGGTGGGACATTGTTCGTCATTATCCACAAAAATGCCCTGTAATTTTGTCATTTGTCACTCTTGAACTTTTGCCGATTTTCATGCATGATATAAGAGATAATTCTCCATCGTCGTAGCGAAAAAAGTGGTTTTTTGAACTGGTGACAAGTGTTCGCCCCACGCGGACAAATGGAAAATTCAGCTAATGAATTCTGCCAGAAAAGACAGAATTTACAGTTAGAAATTGCGCCGGAAATGCTTTAGAATAGGGGCATGGAAAGGCGAGAGTTGACCGAATCGTTGCACGAGAGAAGACAGGAGGGATCGTCGAAAAATGTCTGAAGTTTTGCTGAACATGCATGGCATCCAGAAGTATTTCCCGGGTGTCCACGCACTGGATAATGCACAGTTGGAAGTGCGCGCGGGCGAGGTTATGGCCCTGGTTGGCGAGAACGGCGCGGGCAAATCCACACTGATGAAGATCCTGACCGGCATCTACGCAAAAGATGGCGGCGTGATTGAGTATTTTGGTGAGCCGATTGAGATCAACGGTCCGCGCGATGCGCAGGACAGAGGTATCTGCATCGTCCATCAGGAGCTGAACCTGATGCAGCACCTGACGGTTGCAGACAATATCTTC
>JAZUCN010000260.1:0-3259 GCA_045639205.1 Oscillospiraceae bacterium
TTGTGCGCAAACTCGATTTGACCCCATATACTGATACGCCGATTTTTGAAGATACCGTTAGATTCTCGGAGAATATTTACTGTGAGCGCAAGCAGCTGTTCGACGCAAATGCGCAGCTTCGCATCTACGCCGACCGTATCACTGTCATGACCACACAACGGGAGTTTGTCTTTACCATTGATGAGATTTATTCGGCGACCGTTCTTGGCAAGAATAAGCTCAACTTGTATGTCGACGAGCACATCTATCAGGTTAAAGGCGGCAAGCGTTTCAATGCGCTTAAGTATCTGAACCTCTACTGCCACGCAAAAAATCTCAAGGCAGGGCAGGCGGAGGACGGCTTTTTGGGACTTTGATTCCGATTCAACACAGGAGGAAATATTATGGCAAGCTGGGATTTTACATTGGCAAATTACGGCCCTGTCTGGAGCTTTATGGTGCAGGTCGGCATGCTGATGATTTTCTTGATGCTCGGCAATCTGCTCAGAAACATCGTTCCCTTCTTCCGCAAATCGCAAATTCCCTCTGCGCTGATTGGCGGCGCAATGCTTCTTTGCACCAATATCATCTGTAAGTCTTTTGATTTTGTACTGCTTGATAAGCAGATGATGCAGGTCATTACTTATCATGGTCTTGGTCTCGGTTTTGCCGCTATGACGCTCAAAACCGAAGAAGTAAAAATGAAAACCAAGGGTGTGCAGATTTTTGAATTTGCGGCTTTGCAGGGCGGCACCTATATGCTGCAGGCTTTCCTTGGCCTTTTCATCAGTATCCTGCTGTTTTTCCTCACACGTTATGGCGATACCATTGTTTCGTACATCTGCGGTCTGCTTCTGCCGCTGGCGTTCGGACAGGGGCCCGGCAACGCGCTGAGCTGGGACATTAACTTCACGAACACCCCTGCAACCATGTTTGCAGGAAACGGCAGTTTCGGTTTGTCCCTTGCATCCATTGGCTTTATTGTCGCTTCTGTGTTTGGTGTCATCTACATCAATATTTACAAGAAACGCGGAACTTTGAGCGTCCGCAAGTCTGACACACAGCGTTCGTTTGTTGATCCCACCAATCCCGACGGCAATGAAATTCCTGACAGTGAATCAGTCGATAAGTTCACTATTCAGGTTGGCCTTGTTGCCATTGTCTACGCGATTGCATTTGCCATCATGTGCGGTCTTGCCGTGCTGTCTGACTTTACCAACAGTATCGCATGGGGCTTTAACTTCCTGTGGGCGGCAATTGGCGCAACGCTCGTGAAGGTCATCGTCAAACAGCTTCGCCGCAAGAAGATCATGAAGCGCGTCTATATCAATAACTATCAGATGGACCGCATTTCGGGCTTCGCCTTTGACCTCATGATTGTTGCAGGCGTTGCCGCTATCGAGATTAACGACATCCGCAACTACATCCTGCCCATCATCATCCTGAGCATCATTGGCACCGCAGCGACCTATGCCTACATTCGCCAGGCCGCAAAAGCCTGCTTCAAGGGCTTCGAGCATGAGTTCTTCCTCCTGAGCTTTGGCACACTCACGGGTACCGCGTCTAACGGCATGATTATGATGAAGGAAATTGACCCCGACCTGCGCTCGCCCACGGCTACGCTTTATGTCCAGTCGAATTTCCCCGCAATGGTGTTTATTGCACCGCTTCTGTTCCTGCTGAACTTTGCGGCTGGCTCTTTGTCTAATGCTCTGATTGCATGCGCGATTTTCTTCGTGCTGTGGCTGGGGTACTCCACCTTCATTTTCCGCCGCTCTATCTTCCGCAAGAAGTATGAGAACGAAGAGCCCATCGTCTGGTCTGAATAAAAAAGAACCCCGATGCCAATGGCATCTGGGTTTTTGTTTCTTTATGCGAGATTAAAATATCTTCTTGCGTTCTTACAGCAGATGCCTTCGATAATCTCCTGAAGAGCTTTTTCGTCATTGGGATACTCGCCATCTTCCACCCATGTACCTACCATGTCGCAGACAATGCGGCGGAAGTAGTCATGCCGTGCGTAGGAAAGGAAACTGCGAGAGTCCGTAAGCATGCCGATGAAGTTTCCAAGCACAGAAAGTTCTGCCAGCGAGTGCATCTGTTCCTGCATGCCGCGCTTCGTGTCCGAGAACCACCACGCAGAGCCATGCTGAATCTTACCTGCAATTTCGCTCGATTGGAAAGCACCGAGGAACACGTCAAGCATTGCGTTATCCTGGGCATTGAGGCTGTAGAGAATCGTGCGAGGAAGTTCGTTCGTCTTCTCAAGTGCGTCGAGCAGTTTTGCAACTGCCTCGCCGCAAGGACGGGTAGACAGACAGTCAAAGCCCATGTCCGCACCAAGCTTCTCAAACATCTTTGAGTTCACATTGCGAAGTGCGCCATAGTGAATCTGCATCACGACATCGCGCTTACGATACTCGCGTGCAAGGAACAGCAGCACCTGCGTGCGGAAAGCATCTGCGTCCTGCTTCGAGACAGCCTTACCTGCCAATGCGCGACGGAAAATTTTATCGACCTGCTTCTCGCTTGCCTCCTCAAAGACAACTGTATCAAGACCATGGTCAGAAGCCTTACAGCCGTGCGCGCAGAAATGCTCCAGGCGCGCTGTAAGCGCCTGCTTGAGGTCTTCGAAATTACGGATATCCATCTTGCAGACTTCTGCCAAACGGGCAATATAAGGCTTGAACCCCGCCTTGTCAATCTGCATCGCCTTGTCGGGACGGAAGGTCGGAACAACCTTGGTCTTGAACGAATCATCCTTGGCGATTTCCGCGTGCCAGCGCAAATCATCCGTCGGGTCATCCGTTGTACCGATGAGTTCAACATTCGACGACGCGATGATGCCGCGCACGGACAGTTCGGGCTCTTTGAGTTTGCTGTTGCAAAGCTCCCAAACCTCTTCGGCTGTTTCCGCGTTCAGAACGCCCTCATAGCCAAAGTACATCTTCAGTTCCATGTGCGCCCAGTGGTGGATGGGGTTGCCGATGGCTTTGGGAAGCGTTTCAGCAAAGCGCAGGAATTTGGTGTGCGCATCTGCACTACCTGTAATTTCCTCTTCGCAAACGCCATTCGAGCGCATCAGACGCCACTTATAGTGGTCGCCGCCAAGCCACACATCCGTGATGGTGTCAAACTGCGTGTTCTGCGCAATCTGGATCGGATCGACATGACAATGATAGTCAATGATGGCCAGATCCTTTGCGTATGTCTCATAAAGATGAATTGCAGTAGGGGAGTGAAGCAGGAAATTGTCCGTCAAAAACTTCATAAGAAACAC
>JAZUCN010000261.1:0-2916 GCA_045639205.1 Oscillospiraceae bacterium
TTGAGGAGCTTGGCGTGGCGGATGCCCCCTGCCTCATTCGCGCAGGCGGCGCGCTTTTGTGGGCGCTTCGCGACGCGCAGAAGAGCGAGCTTCCGCAGGTGCGCGAACTCGAATACTACCTTTGCGGCAAATTTATGGGTCTCGACCTCACCGCAAGACGCAATTTAGAGCTCACCGAAACGCTCCGCAGCAAAGAAAAGCGCGGAAGCCTTCTGTGGGTGCTTGATAAAACCAAAACCGCCATGGGCGGCAGACTCCTGCGCAACTGGCTTGAGCGCCCGCTTCTCAACCCTGCGCAAATCACCAAGCGCCTCGGCGCGGTGGAAGAGCTCGTCAAAGACACCGTCCGCCGCGAGGAGCTCATCGTCAGCCTGCGCGAGATTTCCGACTTTGAGCGCGCCATCACGCGCATCGCAACGGGCTCTGCCAACTGCCGCGATTTGACGGCACTTGCACAGGGCGCGGCATACCTTCCTGCCCTGCGCGACCAACTTGCCGCCATGCAGTCAAGCCTTCTGCAGGTGCTCTACGAGCAGTTAGACCCCTTGACTGACCTCAAAGCGCTCGTTGACCGCGCCATCTGTGATGACCCTCCCTTCCAGCTTCGTGAGGGCGGCATGATTCGCGAAGGTTACAGCGAAGAGGTCGACCGCCTGCGCGCGATTCAGTCGGGCGGCAAAAGCATGCTGACCGATATCGAAGTGCGCGAAAAGGAAAAGACGGGCATCCGCAACCTACGCGTGGGCTATAACCGCGTTTTTGGCTACTATATCGAGGTTGCCAAAGGTCAGCTCGACCTTGCCCCCGATTCTTACATCCGCAAACAAACGCTCTCAACGGGCGAACGCTATATCACCGAAGAGCTCAAGGAGCTGGAAAATACCATCCTCACCGCCAAAGACCGCCTTGCGGCTTTGGAATATGAGCTGTTTACGCAGGTGCGAAACGAAATTGCCGCGCAGTCTGCACGCGTTCAGCAGACCGCCCGCGCGGTCGCCTGCCTCGATGTGCTTTGCAGCTTTGCATCCGTCGCGGTGCATAACCGCTACTGCCGCCCCGAAATTGACCTCTCGGGCAGCATCGACATTACAGACGGCCGTCATCCCGTGGTCGAGCAGGTGCTCAAAGACGCCCTGTTCGTGCCGAACGACACGCACCTGAACACCAATGACGCCCGCTGCGCGATCATCACTGGCCCGAACATGGCAGGCAAATCCACCTATATGCGCCAAGTCGCCCTCATCACCATTATGGCGCAGATGGGCAGTTTTGTCCCCGCAAAAGCCGCGCGTATCGGCATCGTTGACCGCGTCTTTACGCGCATCGGCGCATCCGATGACCTCGCTTCGGGACAGTCGACCTTCATGGTCGAGATGCGCGAAGTGGCAGACATCCTCAAAAACGCCACCGAGCACTCGCTTCTCATTTTAGACGAAATCGGCAGAGGCACATCCACCTTTGACGGCATGGCCATTGCCCGCGCGGTACTCGAGTTTGTTGCCGAGCGCAAAAAGCTTGGCGCAAAGACCCTCTTTGCCACGCACTATCACGAGCTGACCGATATCGAGCAGGAACTCACGGGCGTGAAAAACTACAACATCGCGGTCAAAAAACGCAGTGGCGATATGATTTTCCTGCGCAAAATCGTCGCAGGCGCGGCAGACGAGAGTTACGGCGTAGAAGTCGCCAAACTCGCAGGCCTGCCCGACCGCGTGATCTCGCGCGCAAGAGAAATCCTCAAAGACCTTGAGGAAAACGGCAATATCAAGCGCATCATCGTGCAAAAAGAGGACACATCCGACCAACTTTCGCTCGATGCCATGGCAGATGCGCGCCTGCGCCAAGAACTGGACGCAATCAACGTCGAAACGCTGACCCCCATTGAGGCGATGAACGCCCTTTATAAACTCAAACAACTGCTGTAACAGAAAGGAGGCTTCTTATGTACCGCAATTCGCTCACCCGCGCAGAAACGGTTGCCGGCTGGCTTTACCTGCCGTTCTACCTCGTTTTGCTCTCGCCTATCTTGCAGTATCTTCTCGCGCTTTGCGGCCTGGAAGTGTCCTCCGCAACGCTCAATCTCATCTATTTTGCCATCAATTTTGCCGCGGTGCTCATCATCTTCCGCCGTTTTCTGTCCCAGCCGTTCTTCGGCGGGCGCTTCTGGCACTTCGTCCAGAGCCTCATTCTCGGTGGCGTTCTGCACTACACCTGCACCTGGGCACTTGCTTTCGTGGCAGAAAAACTCTCGATTGAGCTTGTCATCCATAACAACAACAGCGTCGGCTCGATGGTCCTGCAAAGCCCCTATCTGATGCTCTTTGTCGCCATCATCCTCGCGCCCATCACAGAAGAGGTGCTCCTGCGCGGCCTGGTCTTTGGCTCGATTGCCAAATCCTCGCGTGCGGCGGCATACATCGTCTCGATGCTGATTTTCTCGTTCATGCACAGCTGGCAGTTCTTCTTCACAAATCCCGTGCTTGAGGTTCTGCTCGGCACGCTTATGTACCTGCCCGCGGCAGGCGCGCTTGCATGGACCTATGCGCGCGCAGGCACGATTTGGGCGCCGATTGCCCTGCACGCCATCATCAACGCCGTGACCTACAATGTGGTTTCTCTTCCGTAGGAGGTTTTTATGCCGAAGATTCAGCAATTATCTTCCCATATTGCCGATTTGATTGCCGCAGGCGAGGTTGTCGAGCGGCCGGCCTCGTGCGCCAAAGAACTGATAGAAAACGCCATCGACGCAGGCGCAAGCGCCATCACAGTCGAAATCCGCAATGGCGGCATGAGCCTTCTTCGCGTCACAGACGACGGCTGCGGCATGGAAGCCGATGACGCGCGCACCGCGTTCTTGCGCCACGCGACGAGCAAACTGCGCACGCAGGAAGACCTTGCCGCCATCGGCACGCTCGG
>JAZUCN010000262.1:0-1506 GCA_045639205.1 Oscillospiraceae bacterium
CAGAAGCAGATAACAGCATCGCCTTTTTCTGCCTTGCTCTTTATGTATTGCGCGGTTTTTTCTGCATCGCCCGTCACGACAGTTACAGGCGCACTCGGCGCGTAGTGGCGGTATTTCATGCCCGGTGCGCGCGCCGTTTCGCCGTCATGCAATTGGCGGCGGATGGCTTCGTCGAGTTCCACCTTCCCGAGCACGCGCTCGAGTGCTTCCAGCGGCAGACCTCCTGCGCGAAGCAGGCGCGGGGTCTGCGATGTGAGGTCGATGATGGATGATTCTACACCGACCGCGCACGCGCCGCCGTCAAAAATGCCGTCAATGCGCCCTTGCATATCGGCGAGCATCGACTCTGCCGTGGTGGGGCTGGGCTTGCCCGAAAGGTTGCCCGAAGGTGCCGCCACAGGGACATCTGCCGCGCGGATAATATCGAGCGTGATGGGGTGATTCGGACACCGCACGCCCACCGTTTCCAAACCGCCCGTTGTGCGGTAGGGAACGCAGTCTTTCTTCGGCAGAATCATCGTGAGCGGTCCGGGCCAAAAGGCTTCTGCCAGGCGGTATGCCGCAGGCGGCACATCTTTACAGTAGCGCTCGAGCCACGAACTGTCGGGCACATGGATGATAAGCGGATTATCCTGCGGGCGCCCCTTTGCCTCAAAGATGCGTCTGCACGCGTCTTCATCGAGGGCGTTTGCACCAAGACCGTAGACGGTTTCCGTCGGGATGCCGAGCAGACCGCCCGTGCGGATGATCTCCGCCGCCGCGCGGATATTTTCTTCGTTATATTCGGTAAAAAGAATGGTGTTCAAGGTGTTCCCCTTCTTTATGCTTCTGCATTTTGCAGGCGTTCTGCCTGGTCGGCTGTGACAAGCGCGTCGATGAGTTCATCGAGTGCGCCGTCCATGATTTGGTCAATCTTATAAAGTGTCAGCCCGATGCGGTGGTCGCTCACGCGGCCCTGCGGGAAATTATAGGTACGAATGCGCTCGTTGCGCATACCCGAGCCGACCTGGCTTTTGCGCTCGGAGGTGTGCTCGGACTCGATGCGCTCGCGCTCAATCTCATAGAGTTTTGAGGCTAAAATCTGCATGCATCTTGCGCGGTTTTGCACCTGCGAGCGTTCTTCCTGGCAGGCGACGACGATGCCGCTCGGCTTGTGGATCAGTCGCACAGCAGACGAAGTCTTGTTGATGTGCTGACCGCCTGCGCCCGACGAGCGGAAAACCTGCATTTCAATATCTTCGGGGCGGATACTCACTTCCGCCTCTTCCATCTCGGGCAGTACCGCGACGGTCGCGGTAGAGGTATGCACGCGCCCGGAGGACTCGGTTTCGGGCACACGCTGCACGCGGTGCACGCCCGACTCAAACTTGAGCCTGGAAAACGCACCGTCGCCGCAAATCATGAAGTCCGCCTCTTTTACGCCGCCAAGTTCGGTTTCGTTGTAGTTGAGGATTTCAACCTTCCAGCCCTTGGACTCGGCGTACATCGTGTACATACGGAACAAAC
>JAZUCN010000263.1:0-6143 GCA_045639205.1 Oscillospiraceae bacterium
GTGCAACAGCAGTTTCATGGTCTTCCCTCCCCGTTTCGTTCTGCCGTTATTTTAGCACATCGGTGCGCGGCTGTACAGCCACATTTGTGCCGCGCTTGCTTTTTGCCTGTTTTTATGGTATGGTGAAGCCAACTTGAGTAAGGGGGCCCATGCGATGAAACGGCGGATCATTTTGCCGCTTTTGCTCGCTCTTTGCCTGCTGGCAATGTCCGTCACGGCATTTGCGCAGGATGGAACAATTGAACATATGAGAACGGACTGCGTGGTAAACGCAGACGGCAGTGCGCGCATCACGCAGACACTGTCCATGCGTCTGAACACGCTGGTAAACGAGCTTCGCTTCCCGCTTGCCGAACATGTGACGCGCGCGGAACTTGCAGGCTATCGCACAAGCCGCTCGGTCGAAGACGGCATCACGGTTTTGACGCTGAAGAGCAACTCGGGCATCACGGGCTCGCGTACCTTCACGGTAGAATACACCATTGACAAGCTCGTTTCCGAACACGATGGCGTACAATCTTTGCAGTTGCCGTTGCTTTGCGCGAAGTGGGAATATCCCATTGAGCGCTACGATTTCTCGATTCAGATGCCTGCGGCATTTACATCGGCTATCCATTTTGAGAGCGGCTATCTTGCCGATGTGGTCGAGGACTACATGACATGGACCGTCGAAGACACGCGCATCAGCGGCTCAAGCCTGCAGGCGTTTCGCGACCACGAGGCGCTGACGATGTTGACGGAGCTTGAAGAGGACTATTTCTCGGGCTCGTATTCGACGTGGTCGGCAGGCTGGGCAACAACGGCGTTTTTTGTGGTCTTCTGCCTGCTTGCGATTATCTACTGGCTTCGCACTTTGCGCTCGGCAAAAATCCGTCCTGCCGCGCGCATGCTTCCGCCCGACTCGTCTAACGCGGGCGATTTGCCGTTCCTGCTTTGCGCAGGCAAGGCAAATTTCAGTGCTTTGGTCTTGCAGTGGGCAAGTCTTGGATATCTGACGGTGCACGTTTCGGCGCAGGGGGATGTCAGTCTGCATAAGCGCGTGGAAATGGGCAGCGAGCGCAGACGCTCGGAGTGTAAACTGTTTGCAGAACTGTTTGCAGAGGGCGAGGTCTGCGACGGCGCAAGTCTTCGCTACAAACGCACCGCGCAGATGGCGATGAAGATTCTGCCGCGTGCGTGGATGCGGCGGCTGTATGTGCGCGACAGCGGAAACACGGTGATCATGCAGGCGCTGTCCGCGCTGGCGGGCGGCATCGCATTGCTTCTGACGATGAGCGCGCTTCTTCCCCTGATGGCAGGACGCGGTTTCATCCTGGTGCTGTCTGTGCCGATTGGCATTGTGCTGAATCTTCTGGTGCAGGGCGGTCTGCGCGGCTTCTACCTTGGCAAGAAACTCGATTTGGCGCTTTGCGGCGGCGCGGTAGTGCTCCTGCTTCTGTTTGGGCGCTTTGGCGGCGGCTTCGGTACGATCCTCCTTTCCATCGCACTGGCGGCCTTTACCGCACAGCAGACACTGCATGGCGGCAAGCGTTCGGAAAGCGGCACGCAGATGATCGCTCAAGCGCTCGGTTTCAGACGCTTTTTGCACCAAATCTCTATCACGCGCATCAACATGATGCTCCGCGAAGACCCGCAGTATTTTTACAAGATGCTTCCGTTTGCGATTTCTGTCGGAAGTGGCGCGGCTTTTGCAGAGCGGTTTAACGATGTGCTTTTAGAACCGTGTGAATGGTACACGGAGACAGAAGAACTTCCGCGCAACGCAGGCGGCTTCCATCTGCGTCTGCAGGAGACGATGGAAATGTTGGAGATTTCGATTTGGAAATAAAAAAAGCGATACTTGGTTTTCCAAGTATCGCTTTTTTGCGTTTATTGCAGGGCTTGGTCGGCAAGGGTAATGTCCACCTGCACGTACGCGCCGCGCGTAAAGACGGTAAGTCTGACGACATCGCCTGCGGCGTAGCGGTTTTTAATGGCGTTGAGTTCTTCGACAGTGGAGACCTTCTCGTCATTGATGGCGGTGATGATATCGCCCTCGGAGAGTCCTTTGTAATACGCATCGGAATTGGGAGAAACATAGGTGATATACACACCGTCGGGCAGGCGGTAATACGCACGCACTGCCGCGGGGAGTTGTTCACCCGAGATACCGATGGCGGGTCTGCCGCTGACATAGCCTTTTTCAAGGAGTTCATCGACGATGGGCTTTGCTGACGAGATGGGGATGGCAAAGCCGAGTCCTTCGACAGTCGCTTGAGCATAATACGAGCTGAGCTTCATGGTATTGATGCCGATGCCCTGCCCGTAGCAGTTGATGAGGGGGCCTCCCGAGTTGCCCGAATTGAGCGCGGCATTGGTCTGAATGAGCGTCATCTGGCGGTCTTTGACGAGCATGTCGCGATTGATGGCCGAGATGATGCCGTTGGTCATCGTGCCGCGAAGTTCCAAACCAAGCGGGTCACCGATAGCGACGACCGTGTCACCCACACGCAGGCTGTCAGAGTCGCCAAACTCTGCCGCGGTAAGCGGTTCGCTCGGTTCGACCTTCAAAACGGCAAGGTCGCTTGCTTCATCGCTGCCGACAAGGCTTGCAGGATACGTCTTATCGGTGGTGGTAATGACGGCAATCTGCGAACTGCTGTCGATGACATGGTGGTTGGTGATGATATAGCCGTCATCGCGCATGACGATGCCTGTACCGCTTCCGCGGTCGGTCGCAATGGAGACGACGGAGGGAATCATTTTCGTGTAGATATCCTGCAGGCTGAGTGCGCCCTCGCGGTCAGACGATGGGGTGGGCACGCCCGGGACGGCCTGCGAAATCTGCAGTCTTGCGTCATTTTGCGGGCGCACGGCGGGCTGTTCGGGAATAACAGACGACTGAGGTCTTGCAGGAAGTTCGGGCTGTGTTTGCGGCGGGGTCTGTGCCGAAGAAAGGCTGGCTTCCGTTTCCTGCGGATATAAAGCCTCGTTCCATGTTCTGACCACGCGCACAGCGCCTGCGCCTGCGGCGACGAGCATCGCAACAATTACGATGCCAAGCAGCCAGCCGCCCGCGCGCCGTCTTGGCGTTGCCACAGGCTGTCTGCGGACGGGGTCATTCTGCCACGGGTCGTTCTGCCACGGGTCATTTTGCCATGCATCGCGCCGCTCAAAATTGTCTTGCTCATGATATTCGTTATAATCCATGCACACACCTTCTTTCTGCTGTGTGTTTTTTTACCGCACGAGCGGCAAGGTAAAGCTAAAGGTCGTCACGCCGTCACGGCTGTCGGCAAAGATTTGCTCACCGTGTGCGAGGATGATGGTGCGGGCAATATAGAGCCCGAGTCCCCAGCCCTCGCGGTCCTGTGAGCGGCTTTTGTCTTCTTTGTGGAAACGGTCAAAAATGCGGGGCAGTTGGTCGGGCGCGATGGTCGGGCCCGTGTTGCGCACGCTGATGCGCGCCTTGCCTCCGTCGGGCTTCGCCTCGACGTGCAGAAGTCCACCCTGCGGGCTGAACTTGACCGCGTTATCGACCAGATTATACAACACCTGCGTAATCGAGTCGCGCTCGGCGCGCGTGAACATCGCCTTATCGGGAAGTTGGACGCTGACCTGCAGTTGCTTGGCGGTGATTTTCTGCTCGAAGGCAACAAGCACATCGCTGACGCTCTCACTGATATCGAAACGGACCTTTTTTGCCGCGTCGACGCCCTGCGTCTGCAGGCGCGAGATATCGAGCATATTGCGCACGAGGCGCGAGAGTCTGCGCACCTCATTGGAGACTCTTTGCATATACTGCGGTTGCTTTTCCGCGGGAATCGTGCCGTCAAGTATGCCGTCGATAAAACCGCCGATGGTGGTCATGGGCGTTTTGAGTTCGTGCGAGACGTTGGCGATAAATTCCTGTCTGCCGCGCTCGAGTTGCTCCAGGCTGTCTGCCATGGTGTTAAAGGCGGTTGCAAGGTCGCGGATTTCCTGCGTGCTGTGGCGCGAAACATGGACACGCGCATCGAGCTCGCCGCGTCCAAAACGGCGCGCCGCATCGGCGACCTTTTGAAGGGGCTTTGTCTGCGTGCGCGAAAGGAAGGTTGCGGCGAGGAGTGCAAGCAACAAAACCGCCACGGCGGTGAGCAAAAACAGCCCGCTCGAGCGGCGCATAAAATCATCCGTCTGCGTCATGGGCGCGCAGGCAAGCACAATGCCCGCGTTCTGCGTGCCGATGGGCACCGCGGTATAGAAACAGCGCTTCTCATATAGATTATCCAAAACGCCTGCGCCATATGCTTCGCCGCTTGCAAGCGCCTGCGAAACTTTGGCAGGAAGCGTTTGTCCGATGTGCGCGCAGGTGATATCCTCGCACGAGCACACACGCACGATGCCCGCTTCATCACAGATGAAAATCTGCGATTCGCCGACGGCGGAGAGCATGGACAAGCTCATGCGGAAATCCCAGTTATGCTCGAGTTCGTCGATGGCCTCATACGCTTCACTCAGCGCGGCGACCGCCTTTGCATCGGTCTGCAGGGTTTTCTGCGTGGTCTCGCGCAGGGAGTTCAGCATCAAAAGCAGAAACGAAACGCCCGTGACAATCAGACACAGGAGCAAAAGCGCGGCAATCGTGGAAAATTGGCGGCGAAATGTCGTCCTCATGACGGCGCTACCTCAAATTTATACCCAACACCCCAAACGGTTTTCAGGCTCCACTGCTCGGAAACGCCTTCGAGTTTTTCGCGCAGGCGCTTGACATGCACATCGACGGTGCGGCTGTCGCCAAAATAGTCGAAGCCCCACACTTCATCGAGCAGTTGGTTGCGCGTATAGACGCGGTTGGGTGACGACGCCAGGTGGAACAGCAGTTCCATTTCCTTCGGCGGTGTTTCCACGCGCTTGCCGTCAACGATGAGCTCAAACGCCTCGAGGTCGATGGTCAGTTTGTCAAAAGTGAGTTTTTTGCGCGTTTTGTCTGCATCGTCCGCGCTCGTACGGCGCAGAACCGCTTCCACGCGCGCGAGCACCTCTTTCATTTCAAAGGGCTTGGTGATGTAATCGTCCGCGCCCTGCTTGAGGCCTGTGACCTTATCGGCGGTCTCGCCGCGGGCAGTGAGCATGATGACGGGCGTTTTGCTTTCGGCACGGATGGTGCGCAGAACACCCCAGCCATCGAGCACGGGGAGCATGATATCAAGCAAAACCAAATCGGGATTCGTTTTTCGGAACTGCTCGACCGCCGCGCCACCGTCCGCGGCAAGAACGGTCTGATAACCCTCGTGATTGAGGTACATCTGCAAAAGCTCTGCGATATTCAGTTCGTCTTCTACAATCAAAATCTTCTTTTCCATCGTCTCGTCTCCTTTTCGGACACTTCTGATTCTATTATAACGGCTCGCGCCTACTTTGCGTGAACTTTTTGTAAAAAACAGGACGCAAAAACAGCCTGCACAAGGCAGGCTGTTTTTATTCGGTTTCTATATGGCGTGCGATGCGGTCGATGATCATCTGCAAGGCGATAAGGTTTTTGCCGCCTTCGGGCACGATCAGGTGTGCATTCTTTTTGCTCGGCTCGACAAATTGCTCGTGCATGGGCTTAACTGTTGTGAGGTATTGCTCGATGACCGATTCAATCGTACGTCCGCGCTTTCGCACGTCGCGGCGGATGCGGCGGCACAGGCGCACGTCAGCATCAGCGTCGACGAAGATGCGAATATCCATCTGCTCGCACAGTTCCTTGTTCTCGAAAATCAGGATGCCCTCGACCACGATAACTCTCGTCGGCTCGATATGCAGCAGCGCGTCAGCGCGGTTATGGATGGTAAAATCGTAGGTCGGGCAGTCGATGGCAACGCCGTTTCGCAAAAGTCGCAGGTGCTCAACCATCTGTGCGGTATCGAACGCATCGGGGTGGTCATAGTTGTGCTTTGCCCTCTCATCGTAGGTCATATTATCGTGGCGCTTGTAATAATTATCATGGCTCAAGACCGTGATGTTTCTGCCAAACTGCTCGGTCAGCGCGCGCACAAGGGTCGTTTTGCCGCTGCCCGTGCCGCCTGCCACACCGATGACGATACTGCCGTTTGCCATCGTAATTCCTCCGTTATGTCGCTTTTTGGGGGTGTATTTGTATCATAACGCAGTTTATTTGGATTTTCTACTGTTTTTTC
>JAZUCN010000264.1:0-4038 GCA_045639205.1 Oscillospiraceae bacterium
GAGAAGTTTATCCCCGTAGGGGAAATCCCCACACTCCGACCAAACAAAAAAGACTGTCCTTTGGGACGGTCTTTTTGTTTTATCGTGGGGATGAGAAGCTTATCCCCGTAGGGGAAATCCCCACAGGCAAGAGCGGCATGATTTTTGCATCACGCCGCTCTTTTTCTCATTATTTACGCCTCGGGATACGCCACTTCCATGCGAAGGAGCGTAAATCGATTCTTGCAGAAGTCTATCAATCCTTCTTTTTGCATCAGCGACAGCTCATGCGACAGCGCACTGCGATTCACACTCAAAAAATCCGCCATCTCCTCGCGGTCAAAGGGAATGGTGAAACTGTTTGTGCCCCGCTTGGCCGCCTGCATGCTGAGATAAATCGTGATGCGCTCGCGAAGAGAATTTCTCGTAAGAATTGCAAGGCGATACTCTTTCTGCATATTAAGGTCCGAGAGCATCATCATCAGTTTTTCAAGAATCACAAGTCGCACCCGCTCTTCGACAAACCCCTGTGCGAGTAATACTTTCGCAGGCAGGCAAAACGCGCGAACATCCTCTGCCGCTACCGCATGATAGGGCGATATACGGGTTCTTGTGCAGATGAGGTCAAGCGCAAGCAGATTCGGCGCACTGATTTTGCCGAGCAGATTTTTTACGCCGCTTGCAAAAAACTGCGCCATGCGCACCTGTCCTGAGAGCAGAATATAGAGCATATCGACCTTGTCCTGCGCGAAGAAAATGGACTCTCCCCTGCGCCATGTGCGCAGTTTGCCGTGCGGCAGAATATTCGTAACGAGCGTCTCTTCTTCGATGTCCGCAAATAGGTGATTTTTCTTCAGTTCAAGCTGTAAATTCTGCATCAAGACCGCCCTCCTTTTTCCTATCATAGCACAGAAATGTTGTCCAAACAACTTACATTTTCCATATTTCCCTTATAATAAAAGTGAGATTTTCTTTGCGGAGGTGCATAATGAAGAAAACCATTGCCATTCTGATATGCATCTGCCTGCTTGCATCTGCCCTTTGTGCCTGTACAGCACAAAACACCAAGCGCGAGCTTATCGTCTTTGCTGCCGCTTCCATGCTTGAGAGCATGACACAAATCAAAGCGCAATTTGAGCATGAGAACCCCGAGGTTTGCATCGTCTACAATTTTGATTCTTCGGGCACGCTCAAAACGCAGATTGAGCAGGGCGCGCCCTGCGACCTGTTTATCTCCGCCGCACCCAAGCAGATGAATGCTCTGCAGGAACTGGGCCTGATTGATTCCGTAACCCGCATTGACCTGCTTGAAAATAAGGTCGTGCTTTGCACCGCCGAGGGCAATCCCGCGCAAATCGCGTCCTTTGACGATTTTGCCGCACGTGTCAAAGATGGCAATTTGCTCTTCGCCATGGGAAACAGCGATGTCCCCGTCGGGCAGTACACTTCCTCCATTCTCACCTATTACGGCTTGGACGAAGCGACACTTGCACAGAGCGGATGCATCACTTATGGCTCGAATGTCAAAGAAGTCACCACGCAGTTATCCGAATCGCTTGTTGCTTGTGGCATCATTTATGCAACAGATGCATATTCGGCAGGGCTTTCCATCATCGACACCGCAACGCTTGATATGTGCGGGCGGGTACTCTACCCTGCGGCGGTAATTCATAACGCGCCAAACAACGAAGATGCGCTTGCATTTCTTGACTATCTGCAGTCTTTACAGGCGAGCGATGTTTTCGAATCCGTCGGCTTCACCGCCTTACACGATTAAGGAGTTTTTATGGACCTGTTTCCGCTTTACAACTCCATACGCATCGCGGCCATCAGCACCGCAATCATCTTCTTCCTCGGCATCTTCGCGGCATATTACATTGCCAAACTGCCGCGCCTTGTAAGAGGACTACTCGATGTTGTGCTGACGCTTCCGCTCGTCCTGCCACCTACTGTTGTCGGCTATCTGCTTCTGCTTGCCTTTGGACCAAACCACACACCGGGCAAGTGGCTTCTTGACAGCTTTGGCGTGCGACTCACCATGAACTGGCAGGCATCGATTCTTGCCACCTGCGTGGTCATCTTCCCGCTCATGTATCGCACAGCGCGCGGCGCGTTTGAATCCTTCGACGAAACGCTTGCATACAACGCGCAGACCTTGGGGCTTTCGAACACGCGCATCTTCTGGCGTATCCGCATCCCCTGCTGTCGGCATGGTATCCTGGCGGGCACTGTTCTTGCGTTTGCGCGCGCCCTGGGCGAGTATGGCGCAACGAGCATGGTATCGGGCTACATCCCGGGAAAAACCGCCACCATCTCCACCACCGTCTATCAGCTTTGGCGCACCAATGACGATGCACGCGCAATTTTGTGGGTACTTTTGAACCTTGCCATCTCGTTTATCGTCCTGCTCGCGGTCAATCTTCTGCAGGCGCGAGATACGAAAGGAGGCGCGTAAATGTCGTTATATCTTGACATCGAAAAACGCCTCGGCGCGTTCACGCTTTGCATCAAATTGCAGGCAGAAGATGAAATTCTCGCCCTGCTCGGCGCATCGGGAAGCGGCAAAAGTTTGACGCTTCGATGCATCGCAGGCATTGAGCGCCCCGACCGCGGCAAAATCATCATCGATGGCGAAACGGTCTTTGACTCGGAGGCGCATATCAACCTGCCGCCACAGAAAAGGCGCGTTGGATTGATGTTCCAAAATTACGCGCTGTTTCCCAATATGACGGTTCTGCAAAATGTTCTGCAGGGAGCTGGGCACATCAAAGACCGCAAAGAACGCCTCAAGCGCGCACAGGAAATGCTGGCCCGCTTTTCTCTTTCTGATTATCAGCACCACTATCCGCATCAGCTCTCGGGTGGTCAGCAACAGCGCTCCGCGCTTGCGCGAATGCTTTTATCTGAGCCGCGCCTGCTATTGCTTGACGAACCATTCTCCGCGTTAGATACGCACCTTCGCCTGCAATCAGAGCAGGAACTCTCACAAATCCTGCGTGAATACGGCAAAACTGTCCTCTATGTTTCACACGAGCGAAACGAGGTCTACCGCCTATGTCACAGCATTGCTGTTCTGCATGACGGAAAACTCGCAGAGCAGGCAGAAAAGCACGCGCTTTTCACCCATCCGCAGACCATCCATGCGGCAAAGATGCTCGGCTGGCAGAACATCTCGCGTGCCCAGGCGATTTCCTCTGCACGCACGCGCGCCATTGATTGGGGCATGGAGTTTGATATTCCCCTAGACGATGCAAACACTTTCTTCGCTGTACCCAATCGTGCAGTATCGCTTTCTTCCGCGAATGGCACGGCGTGCACCGTTCTTTCGCAGATGGAACAGCCCGATTCCTTTTGCGTCTGCCTAAGCCCCATAGGCGTGCCAAATGCGCGCCTGTACTGCGAAATTCCCAAACCACTTTGGGAGGCCCTCCCCCACGATACCATCCGCGCGGAAATTGGCCGCGCTTCCATCATCACACTGCGAGGTGAGCAAGTATGAAAAAAATCAACGTTGAAGATGCCGTCGGCATGACCCTGTGTCACGATATCACCGCTATGCGGGATGGCTTTAAGGGCGCGGCATTCCACCGCGGTCATGTCATCCGCGAAGAGGATGTGCCAGCGCTTCTCGACCTTGGCAAACGTACTGTTTTCATTTGGGAAGAGAACGCAGGCGAAATCCACGAGGAAGAAGCCGCCCTCCGCCTTGCCGAGATGACAAAAACCGAGCACGCGCACTTCACCGCCCCCTCCGAGGGTAAGGTGCAGTTGATTGCCGATACGCGCGGCATGTTCCGTGTCGACCGCGACCTGCTTGCGCAAATCAATGCCATCGGTGATATCACCATCACAGCACTTCCCGACCATTATCCTGTAGAGGAAGGTCAGCGCCTTGCCTCCATGCGCATCGTGCCGCTTGTTACCAAGTGCGAGCAAATTGACACCGCGCAGGCTCTCTGCGAAAACAGGCCTCTCTTCCGTGTGCTTCCCTATAAAACCTTAAAAATCGGTGTCATCATCACTGGTTCTGAAATTTACACAGGGCGTATTCAGGATAAA
>JAZUCN010000265.1:0-3988 GCA_045639205.1 Oscillospiraceae bacterium
TGAGAAAGAAGGATTTTACCATGAGTTTCAACTTCCCTGTAACCAGAACCACCAATCCCAAGCCCCGTCCCGCAGACGAGACGAAGCTTGGCTTTGCGCAGTATTTCACCGACCACATGTTCGTCATCGACTATGACGAAGGTCAGGGCTGGCATGACGGCCGCATCGTGCCGCATGCCCCGTTCCTCATTGAGCCGGCTTCCGCTGTTCTGCACTATGCGCAGATGATGTTTGAGGGCATGAAGGCTTACCGCCGTCCCGACGGTACGGTTCAGCTTTTCCGCCCCGACCGCAATGTTGCGCGTATGAGAAGCACCTGCGAGCGCATGTGCATGCCCGAAATGCCCGAGGATCTGTTCCTTGCGGCTGTCAAGGCTGTCATCAAGGAAGACCTCGACTGGGTGCCGTCCGCTCCCGGTACAGCGCTTTATATCCGTCCGTTCCTGTTTGGTGACGAAGTTTCCTTCTCCGTACTTCCTGCCAAGCACTATAAGTTCATGATCATCCTCAGCCCCTGCGGCTCTTACTACGCAGCCAACGACGGCGGCCTCACCACCACGCGCATCTACGTGCAGGACAAGTACATCCGCGCAGCCAGAGGCGGCACGGGCTATGCCAAGGTCGGCGGCAACTACGGCGGCGGCATGCGCGCAAGTTTGGACGCGATGAAGTATAACTGCAAGGACGTTCTGTGGCTCGACGCGGCAGAGCACAAGTATGTCGAAGAGATCGGCACATCGAACGCTTTCTTCCGCATCGGTGACGAAGTCATCACCGCTCCGCTGGACTCGGGTACGATTCTTCCCGGCATCACGCGCGACTCGGTCATCAACCTGCTGAAGAAATGGGGCGTCAAGGTCACTGAGCGTAAGCTCTCGATCGACGAAGTCTTTGCCGCATCCAAAGACGGCACGCTCAAAGAAGTTTTCGCCTCGGGTACCGCGGCTGTCATCTCGCCCATCGGCTGGCTGAACTTTGAAGGCACCGATTACGAGGTTGCCGATACCAAGGTCGGACCCATCGCGCAGAAGCTCTACAACACCATCTACGGCATGCAGACGGGCGTTGTCGAGGACGATATGGGTTGGACCTATCCGCTCGGCTTCTGATTTCTGTATTTATTCACGCATTATACGCATACAAGCCTCTTGATTTTATTCAGGAGGCTTGTATTTATGCATAAAATATGCAAATATATGTGTATATTCACAAAATTATTTCGATAAATATTCAAATTTTGACAAAATTTCGGTTGACATTTCCATGTCGGAGTGTTAGGATATCCATGCAGTCAATCCTGCATATTTTTGAATATATATTGATTTGGAGGAGTCAAATATGAATAAAGCCGATATTAAGAAAGTTGTTCTCGCCTATTCGGGTGGTTTGGATACTTCCATCATCATTCCGTGGCTGAAAGAAAACTATAATAATTGCGAAGTCATCGCGGTTGCAGGCGACGTCGGTCAGAACGACGAACTCGAAGGTCTGGAAGAAAAGGCCATCAAGACGGGCGCTTCGAAGCTGTATGTGGCAGACCTCGTGGATGAGATGGTCGACGATGTCATCATTCCGTCGATGAAGATGGGCGCCACCTATGAGCAGTATCTGCTCGGCACGGCATTTGCAAGACCCATCATCGCCAAGAAGCTCGTTGAGATCGCTAAGGCCGAAGGCGCGGATGCCATCTGCCACGGCTGCACGGGCAAGGGCAACGACCAGGTTCGTTTCGAGCTTGCCATCAAGCGCTTCGCTCCGGATCTGACCATCATCGCTCCGTGGAGAGAGTGGTCGATCAAGTCCAGAGAAGAAGAGATTGAATACGCAGAAGCGCACAATGTGCCGCTGAAGATCAGCCGCGAGACCAACTATTCCAAGGATAAGAACCTGTGGCATCTGAGCCATGAGGGTCTGGATTTGGAAGATCCCGCCAACGAGCCGCAGTATGAAAAAGAAGGCTTCCTCGAGATGAGCGTTTCTCCCATTGCCGCTCCCGACAAGCCCACCTATGTCACGCTGGAATTTGAAAAGGGCATCCCCGTTGCCATCGACGGCGAAAAGATGAAGGCCTCGAAGATCATCGAAAAGCTGAACAAACTCGGCGGCGAGAACGGCATTGGCCTGCTCGACATCGTTGAAAACAGACTCGTCGGCATGAAAGACCGCGGCGTCTATGAAACCCCGGGCGGCACGATTCTCTACAAGGCACACGAACTGCTCGAGATGCTCACCATCGACAAAGATACCGCGCACATGAAGAGCAAACTCGCCGTTGACTTTGCAGACCTCGTCTACAACGGCAAGTGGTTCAGCCCGCTGCGTGAAGCGCTGTCTGCTTTCGCGGACAAGACGCAGGAGCATGTCACCGGCTGTGTCAAACTCAAACTCTACAAGGGCAACATCATCACGTCCTCGATCACCTCGCCCGAAACGCTGTACTCCGAAGAACTTGTAACCTTCGGTGAGAGCGATTACGACCAGGCGCAGGCCACGGGCTTCATCAACCTGTGGGGTCTGCCCGATACTGTTCAGGCTCTGCGTGAACAGGGTAAACTTTAATTCACATTCAAGGAGTTTCCATTATGGAAAAGCTGTGGGCCGGAAGGGCCGGTAAACAACTCGACGCCATCGCCGACGATTTCAATTCCTCCATACATATTGACCGCCGGATGTATCGTCAGGACATTACCGGCTCCATGGCTCACGCAGCCATGCTTGCCGCGCAGGGGATTCTCCCGCAGGAAGATGTCGACACCATCCTCGCCGCTCTCGAGCAGATTTTAGCTGACCTCGACACGGGCGCGCTGGAAATCGACCCCGCCGCGGAAGACATCCACATGTTCGTCGAAACCGTGCTGACCCAGCGCATCGGCGACGTCGGCAAAAAACTCCATACCGCGCGCAGCCGAAATGACCAGGTTGCCGTAGATATCCGCATGTACCTGAAAGAGCAGGCCGCGCATATCACCGAGCAGTTAAAAAACCTGCTTTCGGTGCTGTGCGATTTGGCGGAAGAAAACATTTCCGCCATCATGCCGGGCTACACGCATTTGCAAAGAGCCCAGCCGATTCTCTTCTCGCATCATCTGATGGCATATGCCATGATGTTCCAAAGGGATATCACCCGCATTTCGGATGCTGTAGCGCGCATGAACTACTCACCGCTTGGCGCGTGTGCCCTCGCCGGCACGACCTATCCTACAGACAGACAGATGACCGCCAAGGCACTCGGCTTTGATGGCATTTGCCAAAACAGCATTGCCGCCGTTTCCGACCGCGATTTCTGCATTGAACTGCTTTCCGCCATCGCAACGGTCATGATGCACCTGTCGCGCATGAGCGAAGAGATTATCCTCTGGTGCAGTTGGGAGTTCCGCTTCGTCGAACTTGACGATGCCTACACCACAGGCTCGTCCATCATGCCGCAGAAGAAAAATGCCGACATGGCAGAGCTTGTCCGCGGCAAAACAGGCCGCGTGTACGGCGATTTGATGGCAACGCTCACCATGCTCAAGGGTCTGCCCCTTGCCTACAACAAGGATATGCAGGAAGACAAGGAAGCCATCTTCGACGCGGTGGACACCGTGCAGATGTGCCTGGATGTCTTTACCCCCATGGTCAAGACCATGCACGTGCGCGCGGACAATATGTACCTCGCGGCGCAAAAGGGGTTCATCAATGCCACTGACCTTGCTGATTATCTCGTCAAGAAGGGCATGCCCTTCCGTACCGCATATAAACTGACAGGTCAGCTCGTCAGCGAATGTATGAAAAACGGCATCGTGCTCGAACAGGTCACGCTCGAACGCTACAAAGAGCTCAGCGATTTGTTTGAATCCGATGTTTTCTCCGCCATTTCGCTTGATACCTGCGTGCAGACGCGCATCAGCGAAGGCGGCACAGGCACAAAATCCGTTTTGGCACAGATTGCAAATATCCGCGCCATGTTGTAAAATCGAAAGGAGAACTTACCATGAAAAAGATTATC
>JAZUCN010000266.1:0-4798 GCA_045639205.1 Oscillospiraceae bacterium
GCGTGTCCGCACTGCTCACAGCGATACGCGCCGAGATGCCCATAGGTCACATAGTCATAGCTGTAGGCCGCACCGCAGTGCGCACAGTAAGGCGCATCGGAAAGTTCATCCACACGATTCTCGTAAATCGGCACATTCACGCCATAATAGACCACACGATTATCTACGCCCTCTGCCAGTGATGCGGAAATAGAGTCATCGGCATTGAGCACCAACACCGCATTGGGGCTGTTTTTCACGCCAATGCGGATATTCTCGAGTGTGCCCGAAACATCGCCATAGCGGTCAAGCTGATCTCGGAAGACATTGGTCACCACGATTGCCGCAGGGTCAGTAAACTTACCGATCAGCTTGCACGCACCCTCATCGGCTTCGATGAGCGCATGCGTGCACTTGCACTTTCCGAACATCGTGCTGTGCATGGCATATTCCGCGGTGACACCGCTTAATAGATTTGCGCCCGACTTGTTGGCAAAAAAAGAAATTCCAGCAGACTCCCACGACTGCTCAATCATGCGCGCAGTCGTTGTCTTTCCGTTGGTGCCCGTGACAATCAGGGTCGTCACGTTCTTTGCCAATTCTCCGAGCAGACCCGGGCAGATCTTCAGCGCAATGCGCCCGGGAAGATCTGTGCCGCCCCTGCCAAGCAGGCGGATCATCGTGCGGCTTAACTTGCAGGCCGAAACGGCCAAGAATACTCGAATTTTCATACCCATGTTATAGCACAAACGCCCCATAATTACAACATCCGCTTAAGATTTATTTATCCTTTTTCCTCTTGTGCAGGTTGTCATAATCTGCTATAATAGCAGTGTATTTCAAACTTTCGGCAGAATTCTGCCGCCGCATTACAGGAGTGACTATGCGCTTTATCTCTTGGAACGTCAACGGCCTTCGTGCCTGCATGGGCAAAGGTTTCCCCGAATTTTTTGATATCATCAAAGCAGACTTTTTCTGCCTGCAGGAAACAAAAATGCAGCCCGAGCAGCTTGCCCTCGACCTGCCTGGCTACCACCAGTATTGGTGTTCTGCAGAAAAAAAAGGCTACTCCGGCACGGCCATTTTCGCCAAGCACAAGCCGCTTTCCGTCCGCTATGGCGTTGGCGTGGAAGAGTTGGACCACGAAGGAAGACTCATCACACTTGAATATGAAAAGTTTTTCCTTATCACCTGCTACACACCAAACGCACAGGACGGCCTGCGCCGCATCGATCACCGCATGGCGTGGGACGATGCTTTCCGCAATTACCTTTCCGAGCTTGACAAAATCAAACCCGTCATCGCCTGCGGCGACCTCAATGTTGCCCACCAGGAGATTGACCTCAAGAACCCCAAAACCAACCGCGGGAACCCCGGTTTTTCGGATGAAGAGCGCGGAAAGTTCACAGAACTTCTCGCCGCAGGCTTTACCGATACCTTCCGCTTCCGCAACCCCGATTTGACGGGCGCTTATTCCTGGTGGAGCTACCGTGCCAACGCGCGGCAGAATAACGCTGGCTGGCGCATTGACTACTTTATCGTCTCCGACCGCCTGCAAAGCGCCATCGCGGGCGCGCCCATTTATAACGAAGTGTTCGGCTCGGACCATTGCCCTGTCGGACTGGAACTGAAGGAGGAACTGCTACCTTGAAACGATGCAAAAGACTGTTCTGCCTGCTGCTCGGCATCGTAATGATGCTCATGTGCATCTCCCCCGCCTCTGCCGCCAACCACAATTACAGCAGTTGGTTTCAGGGCGACTATCAGGAGATGCTTCAGCTGGGGCTGATGCCCGATTTCTTTAACGGCTACGATTTGACCCGCGACATTACGCGCGGAGAAATGTGCCGCCTGGCGGTCTACGCCTTCGAGAAAATCACCAAGGACTCCATTGAACCTCAGCGCACAGACTATTTTTCCGACACCTCTGACCCCACCATCCTCAAAGCCTATGAGCATGGCATTGTCGGCGGCTATCCCGATGGTACGTTCCGACCCGACCAAAAGCTGACGCGTCAGGAATTCTTCAAAATCATCGAGAATTTCTGCAACGCCGCGGCGTTCCGTCCGAGTGCAAGCGGCACGAACCTGTCGGGTTTCTATGACAGCGGTAAGATTTCCGACTGGGCATTGGATGCGGCAAAAATCTGCTACAAGTGCGGCTATGTTTTCGGTTCGACCACCGCTTACGGCGAATCGCTCAACCCCTTGGGTTACACCTCACGGCAGGAAGCCATGACGATGTTCCTGCGCTGTTACAAGGGTCTGAACGAGTACTACTACGGTCTTGTCCACAGTGCAACTGTCGTTGAAGACTATGATGGTGAAGTCACCGTCACAGCCTATTCCGCAACCCGCTATGTCAACGCATCGGTCCTGAACGTGCGCGACTCGTGGTCTTCGAACGCCGTGCAGGTCGGCACGCTTAAGTATGGCCAAAAGGTCGAGGTCACAGGCAAGTGCAGTAACGGCTGGATTCAGATTCTCTATAACGGCCACCTCGCCTATGTCTCGGGTAAATACATCAGTGTAGACCTTTCCTCCGATGCAGAGGAAGTTGTTATGGGCAACGGCACAGGCGCGGAAATCGCCAACTTCGTCATGGAATTCGTCGGCTATCCGTATGTCTACGGCGGCGCATCTCCCTCGTCGGGCTTTGACTGCTCGGGTCTGATGTACTACTGCTTGAGCCAGTTTGGCTACTCCATGAGCCGCGTTGCAGATGACCAGATGGATCAGGGCTTCGCTGTATCTTACGATGAACTGGCCGTTGGCGACCTCGTCTTCTTCGGCTACGGCAGTTACTCCGACCACGTCGGCATGTACATCGGCGGCGGCAACTTTGTCCACGCATCGACCCCCTCTTCGGGTGTCCGTGTCGACTCGCTGCAGCAGACCTACTACGCCAACAAATACCTTGGCGCCCGCCGCATCATCGGCTGATAAGCAAAGCAAAACCCTGCGAACCGATCGGTTCGCAGGGTTCTTTTTTATCTTCCCGAAAGTTCCACGGCATGGCGCACAAACGAGCACGCAGGCACTTGCCTCGGAAGTTTCGCCACAAAACGCATCTGCGGCGTTCTCGGCTCTGCGAGGGCATTTCCCTCCATATCGCGCATCTTCTCTGCCGTCCATGCAAACGGCTTGCAGTCAGGGCCCACAAGCTCCACAACGTCACCTTCAGCAAACTTGTTGCGAAGTGACAGCACGGCATTACCTTCCTCGTCACACGATTCAACCACCGCGCAAATCTGCCACTCGCGCAAATATCTCGAATCGTCTGTAAACTGACCGGGCTGTCCGTAGAAGAATCCCGTTGCATAGTGCCGATGCGACACATGCTCTACCTCATCGCGCCAAACGTTGTCGATGGGTCTTCCTGCCGCCACATCGTCAAGCACATGGCGGTACGCACCGGTCACAATCGCCGCATAGTACGCAGACTTTGCCCTGCCCTCAATTTTCAGACAGTCAATGCCCGCATCCATGAGGTCATCGAGATGGTCAATCATGCACATATCGCGCGAGTTCATGATGTACGTGCCCTTTTCGTCCTCAAACACAGGGAAATACTCTCCCGGGCGTTTTTCTTCCATCAGTGCATACTGATAGCGGCACGGCTGAGCACATTCGCCGCGGTTGGAGTCGCGACCTGTCATATAGTTACTGAGCAGACATCTGCCCGAATACGATACGCACATCGCGCCGTGGCAGAATGTCTCAATTTCCAGCGCCTGCGGCACATTTTCGCGAATCATGCGAATCTCCTGCAGAGAAAGTTCTCTTGCAAGCACCACTCTTTGCGCGCCAAGATTGTACCACGCCGTCGCGCAGGCGTGATTGGCGATGCTTTGCTGGGTCGATACATGTCGCTCGCAGTTGGGCGCATACTTCTTTGCCATCTCGAATACGCCAAGATCTGCAACGATCAGCGCGTCAACACCTGCTCTGTCGAGCGTGCGCAGATGCTCAGGCAGAGCGTCCAGTTCATCGCCGCGAGGCATCGTGTTGACCGTTGCATGCACGCGCACATTGTGTGCATGCGCAAAGCGTACCGCCTCAGGAAGTTCCTCGGGCGTAAAATTGCCCGCAAACGAACGCATGCCAAAGCTCGTGCCCGCCAAATACACGGCATCCGCGCCATAAAGCACTGCCATTTTCAGTTTTTCCATGTCCCCCGCGGGGCAAAGCAGTTCGGGTTTACGGCGCATTGTCCTCATTCTCCATCTGTGTCAAAAACTCCTGATGCTCATAATACGTCGTCGAGAACTTATGAGCACCTTCCTTGCCAAGTGCGTAGAAATAACAGTCTGTTTCGGCAGGATACAGTGCCGCGCGAATCGAGTTCATGCCGGGGTTTGCAATCGGGCCTGCAGGGAGACCTGCGTTCGTGTAGGTATTATACGGGCTGATAACCGCCTTGTCGGCGTTCGACAGCTGTTCCTTGCGCTCGTCAAGCGCATACTGAATCGTCGCATCAATCTGCAGACACGGATAGAGTTTGCTGCAAAGACGGTTGTAAATGACCGACGCAATCGTCGGACTCTCCGAACTCTTTGCCGTTTCTTTTTCAATCAGCGATGCAATCGTCACGATATCGTGCAGCTGCAACTGCGAATTGTGAATCTCCGTCTCATTAAAGCCGTTGGCACGCATCTTTTCAGATACCATCTCGTTAACCGCGTCAATCTGCGCCTGCAGTTCTTCGGTCATCTTACGCTCAAAGTTGCGCAGGAACTTATTGATAACATTCTCAGGCTTGTCGCCGACAAAGAACTCATAGGTATCGGGGAACAGATAGCCCTCCAGGCGGTCGCTG
>JAZUCN010000267.1:0-2177 GCA_045639205.1 Oscillospiraceae bacterium
AGGATTCGTACATCGGTAGTACAGCGGCTTCCCAAGCCGCGGAGGCGGGTTCGACTCCCGTATCCTGCTCCAAAAAAGAGAGGCGCCCAATCGGGCGGCTCTTTTTATACATCTTACTTCTTCAGCAGGTCGCGGATCTCCATGAGGAGCTTTTCTTCATTCGAAGGCTCGGGGGGAGCGGCAGGTGCTTCTTCTTCAGGCTCTGCGGGCTTTTCGAGTTTCTTCTTTGCCGCGTTGATGGTCTTGACAACCATGAATACAACGAAAGCAACGAGGATGAAGTCGATGATGGTGGTCAGGAACGTGCCGATGGCCATCGTGACCGCCTCGGTCGTGACAACGCCTTCGGCGTCGACAACGGCGGGGGAGAGGACGATGTTGAGTTTCGACAGATCAAAATCGCCGATCAGCCAGCCAATAAACGGCATGAACACGTCATTGACGAGCGAGGTTGTGATTTTGCCAAAAGCCGTTGCGACGATGACACCGATTGCCATGTCCATGACATTGCCGCGCGAGATGAACTCTTTAAATTCCTGGAAGAACTTTTTCATGAGGCATACTCCTTTTTCTCTCTAATTTCCTTTGTTTTTCTTACTTTTTCGGCATCAGAACAGCCTTACCGCCCATGTACGGACGCAGGCATTCGGGAATCGTGACACTGCCGTCGGCCTGCAGATGGTTCTCGAGGAACGCGATGAGCATTCTCGGGGGCGCAACGCAGGTGTTGTTGAGCGTGTGCGCAAGATAGATCTTGCCGTCCTCGCCGCGGATGCGGATGTTGAGGCGGCGTGCCTGTGCCTCACCGAGGTTCGAGCACGAGCAGACTTCAAAATACTTCTGCTGTCTGGGGCTCCAAGCCTCAATATCGCAAGACTTGACCTTCAGGTCAGCCAAATCGCCCGAACAGCACTCGAGCTGGCGGACGGGAATCTCGAGATTGCGGAACAGCTCGACCGAGTTTTTCCACAGTTTCTCGTACCAATCCATCGTCTCTCCGGGACGGCAGACAACGATCATCTCCTGCTTTTCAAACTGATGGATGCGGTAAATGCCGCCCTCTTCCAGACCGTGACTGCCAACTTCCTTGCGGAAGCAGGGGGAGTAGGACGTGAGCGTCAGCGGCATCTGGGTTTCGGGCAGAATCTGATCAATAAAGCGACCGATCATCGTGTGCTCGGATGTACCGATGAGGTAGAGGTCTTCGCCCTCGATCTTGTACATCATCGCTTCCATTTCGGGGAAGCTCATAACGCCCTTGACCACATCGCCATGCATCATAAACGGCGGAATGACGTAAGTAAAACCCTTTTCGTCAATCATGAAATCGCGTGCATAGGCGAGTACCGCCTCGTGCAGGCGAGCCATATCGCCAAGCAGATAGTAGAAGCCCATACCTGCCACGCGGCCTGCGGCCTCTTTGTCAATGCCGTCAAACGATGCCATGATATCCACATGGTGCGGAATCTCAAACGCAGGCACGGTTGCCTCGCCGAAGCGCTCGCGCTCGACGTTGCACGAATCGTCCTCGCCCACGGGCACAGACGGGTCGATGATGTTCGGAATCACATACATGATTTCGCGGATTTTGTCCTCAAGTTCTGCCTGCAGGCTGTCTAACTGCACGCGGCGCTCTTCGTCGGCCTTGACTTTCGCGTTGTTCTCGTCGATCTGCGCCTGCAGAGCGGCCTTCTGCGCCTCATCGGTGCACTTTTTCAGCTGACCGAACAGCGGGCCGTTAGCCTTCGACAGGCGGTTTCTCTCTGCCTTGATGGCTTCAACTTCCTGCTGGGTCGCGCGCTTTTTGCGGTCAAGCTCGATGACCTCGTCGACCAGCGGAAGCTTTGCGTCCTGGAACTTTTTACGGATGTTTTCGCGGACAATATCCGGATTTTCTCTCAAAAACTTAATATCAATCATTGGTTTTCCTCATTTTCTTATTGCTCCAGCAGTTCGGCGTAAATCTCCGCCGCGCCGTCTGCAAGATAGTCCTGATTCTGGCGAAGCACTTCCATCGCCTTGGCGTAGGTCACATTGCCCTCACGCACTTTGCACTGCATCGCGGCAAGAAGCGCCTCATAGGCCTCTTTCGTGCGCTCGGCAGTTTTTGTTGCCTCGGTTTTCTGCGCTTCAAGCTCGGCAAGCTCTTCTTGGAGCGACTCGATCTGCGCCTGCTG
>JAZUCN010000268.1:0-3101 GCA_045639205.1 Oscillospiraceae bacterium
CCATATCCGCATCGATGTGCAGCTGTCTGCCGTCAAGCAGATCCGATGCCTGCACCTTCAGCTTGCCGTTTTCGGGCACGACCTTGCCGACCATACCCTTGATGTAATGCACACCGTATTCCTCGACCGCACGGCGGTAGAACTCATCGAAGTTCTTGCCAGGGGTACGCACGTCAATGTAGAAGACATAAACGTCCGTGTCGGGATACTTTTCGCGGCAGAGCATCGCGTGCTTTGCCGTATACATACAGCAGATCTTCGAGCAATAGGGCTTGCCCTTCTCTCCGCCGTCACAGCGCGAGCCAACGCACTGCACAAAGACGATGGTGTGCGGATGGGTGTTATCCGACGGACGAAGCAGTGTGCCGCCCGTGGGGCCTGCCGCATTCATCAAGCGCTCAAATTCCAAAGAGGAAACGACGTCGGGACTGCGGTTATAGGCAAACTCGTCAAACTGATCGAGTTTGATCGGCTCAAAGCCCGTGGCAACCACGATTGCGCCATATTCGCGCTCGATGAGTTCGTCCTGCTGTTTGTAATCGATCGCGCCTGCGGTGCAAACCTTCGAGCAGATGCCGCACTTGCCCGTCTTGAGCATGGTGCAGTAATCCGCGTCAATGGTTGCAACCTTGGGAACAGCCTGTGCAAACGGGATGTAGATCGCACGTCTATTGTCAAGACCGAGATTGAACTCGTTGGGCACTTTCTTCTGCGGGCACTTCTCCGTGCAAAGACCACAGCCTGTGCAAACATCCTCTTTGACATAGCGCGCTTTTCTGCGAATGGTCACGCGGAAATTGCCGACGAAGCCCTTGACGCTGTCGACCTCGGAGTACGCATAGATGTTGATGTTTTCATTCTGCGCCGCATCGACCATCTTCGGCGTGAGGATACACGCCGCGCAGTCAAGCGTCGGGAAGGTCTTGTCGATCTGGGTCATCTTGCCGCCGATGGTGGGCTTCTTTTCCACGATATCGACTTCAAAGCCCGCATCGGCAATATCCAGAGCGGTCTGGATGCCTGCGATGCCGCCGCCGATGACAAGTGCGCGCTTGGTCACGGGGCTCGTGCCCGCCGTGAGCGGTGCGTTCAGATGTACCTTCGCGATAGCGGCTCTGCCAAGGATGATGGCCTTTTCGGTGCCCTCAACCTTGTCTTTATGAATCCACGAGCACTGCTCACGGATGTTGGCGATTTCCACCATGTAGGGGTTGAGGCCTGCCGCCTGGCAGGTCTTGCGGAAGGTCGCCTCATGCATTCTCGGAGAGCACGAGCAGATGACCACGCCCGTCAGGCCGTATTCATGGATGGCCTGCTTGATCATGTCCTGACCGCTCTGCGAGCACATGTACTGATACTCGGTGGAGAAGACAACACCGGGCTCTTTGCCGAGCACTTCCGCGACCTTTTCTACATCAACGGTCGCAGCGATGTTACTGCCGCACCAGCATACAAATACGCCGATTCTCTGCATTTTGTCTCCTCCTTATCTCTTATATTTGCGGAACGCGCTGGTGATGGCCTGCTGCGGCAGATCTTCATCCAGCAATTCCTGTACGCGTTCGGGTTTCATGTGATCCTTGCCCTGCTGGCGGATCACAGCCAGGCGCACCGGCTCAATGAGTTTGGCGGGCTCGACATTTCTCGGGCAACGCTCAAGACATGCAAAACAGCTCAAGCACGTGTAGATGCCCTTGGAGTTCATCAGTTCTTCAATACGGCCGTTTTCGACCATGCTGACAAACTGATGCGGATGGTATTCCATCTCGTCATACGCGGGGCATGCACCCGAGCACTTGCCGCATTTCATGCACTTGCGCGGATTGACGCCGGAAATATCCTTGACGGTATCGATGATGTTCTGTTTGCTCATGCTTCTGCCTCCTTGACACCCAAAGCTTCTGCCAAAAGCTCGGTGAAATAGGCTACAGGCAGCCCATTTTCAGAATTTTTCTGCAGGTTATACATGCACAGCGGGCACGCAGTGATGAGTTCTTCCGCGCCGCAGTTCTTTGCATTTTCCATGATTTTGGCAACCTGCTTTTGCGCATAGGTCTTGCCTTCAACGACCGTGTAGCCGCCACAGCACTCATTGCGCATCGCGTAGTAAACAGGCTCTGCACCGATCGCGCGGATGAAATCTTCGATGATGGTGGGGTTTTCGGGGTCATCAAAGCCGAGTTCCTTGCCCGGGCGCAGCAGAAGGCAGCCATAATAGGCGCCAATCTTGCGGGCGGTCAGGGGGTTGACGACTTTTTTCGCCAATTCGTCGAAACCAATCTTGTCGCGCAGTACTTCCAGATAATGAAGCACATTCGTCTCACCCTCATAGGGCATTTCGAGTTTTAAGTAATTCTGCACACGGCTGCGGATGGTCTCATCCTTCTTGATATCGCCATTGACACGCTTGATCACGTGATGGCACGCCGAGCACAGCGTCACAAGATCATTTCCAAGATCGCGGGCATTTGCCAGCGCGCGAACGGAGGAAAGTCTTGTCGCAATTTCATCTTTGGCCTGCGGATACACCGCGCCGCAGCACTGCCACTCGGGCAGTTCCTCGAGCACGATGCCCAGTGCCTCTGCGGCCTTCCGACCGTACAGGTCGAGCTGTTTGCCCTGTGTCTTGAGCGTACAGCCCGGGAAATAACTGTATGTCATACCTCTATCCTCGCAATCAAACCATCTGTTCCGGATGGAACACTTCGTCGAATTTCTCTTCTGTCAAGAAGCCGAGCTGGACGCACGCTTCTTTGAGCGAGATATTTTCTTTGAACGCCTTCTTTGCCGTCTTTGCCGCGTTGTCGTAACCGATGTAGGGGTTAAGCGCGGTGACGAGCATCAGCGAGTTGTGCAGATTGTGATGCATCTTCTCGCGGTTGGCCTTGATGCCGACAGCGCAGTTGTTGTTGAACGACGTCATTGCCTCTGCCAGCAGTCTTGCAGACTGCAGGAAGTTGTAAATGCAAACGGGCATAAAGACGTTGAGCTCAAAGTTGCCCTGCGATGCCGCCATGCCGACAGCCACGTCGTTGCCCATGACCTGCACGGCAACCATGGTAACAGCCTCACACTGGGTGGGATGTACCTTGCCGGGCATG
>JAZUCN010000269.1:0-5458 GCA_045639205.1 Oscillospiraceae bacterium
GGAGCAACGCTGTTGATGGGGTTTCCCATGAACTCGACAGAGCCGCCCTTGGCGTGCAAAAGACCGGAAATGGTATTCAGAACGGTACTTTTACCAGCGCCGTTTGCACCGATCAGGGTGACGACTTCGCCTTCGTTAACTTCGAGGGAAACACCCTTTATGGCGTGGATAGCGCCGTAATAAACATGGATATCGTTGACGGAAAGGATCATATCACTTCTCCCCTTTCTGTTTGCCAAGATATGCTTCGATAACGGCGGGATTCGCCTGAATTTCTGCAGGCGTGCCCTTGGCAATGATCTTGCCGAAGTTCAGTACGCAGATACCTTCGCAGATGTTCATGACGAGGTTCATATCGTGCTCGATGAGCATAATGGCGATGCCGAATGTATCACGGATGCGAACAATGTTTTCCATCAGTTCGGCAGTTTCCGACGGGTTCATGCCAGCGGCAGGCTCGTCAAGAAGCAGGAGCTTCGGATTGGTAGCCAAAGCGCGGACAATCTCGAGTCTTCTCTGCGCGCCATAGGGCAAGGAACCTGCCTTATGCTCTGCCATATCTGCCATATCAAAGATGTTCAGAAGCTCGAGTGCGCTTTCGCGTGCCAGCTTTTCCTTCTTCCAGTAGTTCGGCAGGCGGAAAATCGCTTCAGCCATGGAATAGTGCATGATATTATGCATGCCGATGAGCACGTTATCGAGTACGGTCAGGTCCTTGAACAGACGAATGTTCTGGAATGTACGGGCGATGCCCATACGGCTGACCTGTGCAATCGACATACCCGAGGTGTTCATGCCATCGAGCAGAATCACGCCGCGCGTGGGCTGATAGACCTTGGTAAAGAGGTTGAAGATGGTGGTTTTGCCAGCACCGTTCGGGCCGATGAGGCCTGCAATTTCGGTCTTGCCGATGGCGAAGTTGAAATCGCTGACGGCGGACAGACCGCCAAAGTCGATACCAAGGTGGCGGGTTTCCAAAATGGGAGGCGAATCAATGTCGCGCTCGGGAATGATGTTCGTCGTCGGAACGGGAACGAGTTTGGTCGGTGTCTTCTGAATATGGCTCATTTCTCGTCTGCCCCCTTCCCTACTTTATCTTCTGTGTTTCTTCTGAATAAGAAGTTCAGTGCCTTCTCCAGGATGCGCGACATGGAGAAATCATATGTGCCGAGCAATCCCTTCGGGCGGAAAATCATCATGATGACGAGCAGCAGTGCGTAAACGACCATACGCGCATCACCGACCGAGCGAAGCAGTTCGGAGATGAAGGTCAGCACGGTTGCGCCGATGATGGAGCCAAGCATCGAACCCATACCGCCAAGGACGACCATGACGAGGATTTCGATGGACTTCATAAACTTGAACGTCGAGGGGAACAAAGAGCCGAGGTAACCTGCGTAGAGGCAGCCTGCAACGCCTGCAAGAGAGGCAGAAACAACGAACGCCATAACCTTGGTATAGGTGGTGTTGATGCCGCAGCTCTCGGAAGCGATTTCATTCTCACGGATCGAGAGAATGGCACGGCCGTGGCAGGACTTCATGATCATGTGGATGATCAGGCAAGTCAGCGCGACGCAGATAAAGACAACATTGAAGCTCGAAATCTTGGGAACCTGCTTCAGACCTGCTGCACCATAGGTGAAATCAAAGCCGAGCACCGAGTCGATATTGGTCAGGATGACACGGATGATTTCGCCGAAGCCGAGGGTGATGATGGCGAGGTAGTCACCGCGCAGACGCAGAGCCGGGATACCGATGATGATGCCGAAGATACCTGCGACAATAGCGGAGATAATGATTGCGAGAATGATGTACGGAAGTGCGGCTGCGTGCTCGCCTGCGCGAATCAGGCCGAACAGCGGCGTTGCCTTCATGAAGATACCGCCTGCATATGCACCGATTGCCATGAAACCTGCGTGACCAAGGGGCAGCTGGCCGAGGTAACCGGTGGCGATGTTCAGAGAAACCGCAAGGATGATATTGATGCCTGCGGTGACAAGGATGCCTGTCCAGTAGTTCGAGATGATACCGTTGGTAACAAGCGAAGACAGCACTGCCCAAAGGGCAACTGTCAAAATGAGGTTGATGCCGTAACGCAGGGGCATCGGAATTCGAATCTTATTCATTCTTCAGCCCTCCGTTAAACTTTTTCGGTCATGGGTTTGCCAAGAAGACCCGTGGGCTTGACAAGCAGAACCACAATCAGGATCGCAAACACAACGCCATCTTTACAGGTAGAAAGACCTGCAGCGGTAACGAGCGTTTCAATGATGCCAATGACAAAGCCGCCAATCATAGCGCCCGGAATCGAGCCGATGCCGCCAAGAACAGCCGCGACGAAGGCCTTGAGGCCAAGCATCGAGCCCATCATGGGGCTTGCCTGATAGTAAGACGCGATGTGCAGAACAGAACCGATGCCAGCCAGCGCAGAGCCCACGGCAAAGGTAAAGGAAATGGTTTTGTTCAGCGAGATACCCATCAGCTGTGCCGCACCCATATCTTCGGAAACCGCACGCATGGCCTTGCCGAGCTTCGTTCTCTGCACGAGGAAGGTCAGCGCAATCATGGCGATGACGGAGACGATGATGGTGATGATAGCCGACAGGCTGACAGGCGTGCCTGCCAGGGAAACAGTGCCTTCAATCAAGGGTGACTTTACCATACTCTTCGTATCTGCGCCGAACAGCAGCTGCGCGCCGTTCTCAAGCAGGAAGGAAATACCGATGGCAGTGATGAGAAGCGACAGACGAGGCGCACTGCGAAGCGGCGTATATGCCACTTTCTCAATCAGAACGCCAAGTAGAGTGCAGACGACAACTGCCAGAATGACAGCCAGAATGGGATTGAGCTGGAAACTTACTGCCGCATAGAATGTCACATATGCGCCGACCATGATGATATCACCATGAGCGAAGTTGAGCAGCAGGATGATGCCATAGACCATGCTGTAGCCTAATGCCACCAGGGCGTAAATGGATCCCAACTGCAGGCCGTTGATGGACTGACCCAAGAGGTAAGACAGATCCATATCGTACACGTCCTTTCTTGTATCTTTTTCTTTCTAAAATCGCGGATGGCCGATGGATGCCGCCACATTCCAATGGATTGGAAGCATCCATCGGGCATCCACATGTAGTCACTCGCCCCTGTGAGAGCCGAAACTCTCACAGGGGTGATTATAACATAAATTAGTTACGACTTCTACCCAATCGGGTTAAATCTTAGTACAGTTCGGTGAAGTTTTCTGCACCTGCCTGCAGCTGGATCATAGCGGCAGACTTGATGGGGTCGTTGGTTTCGTTGAAGGTGTAAGAACCGGTGATGCCTTCAACAGCGTCAACGGAAGCCATAGCGTCGATAACAGCCTGCTTGTACTCTTCAGTACCTGCGGTCAGACCCTGCTCTTCTGCTGCTGCCAGAGCGTCGCAGAGCAGCATTGCTGCGTCGTATGCGAGCGGAGCAAACATGTTCGGAACAGCGTCAACAGCGTAGGTTGCGCAGTAGTCAACTTCGAACTGTGCAACAGACTCGGTGCCAGGAGCGTAACCGGAGCAGTAAACGGTGCCTTCGAGGTCTTCTGCCGAAGCATAGTCCTTGATGCCGCCGAAGCCGTCGCCGCCGAGAACGGTAGCGGTCATGCCAGCAGCACGGCCCTGGGTGATAGCCAGACCAGCTTCACCGTAGTAGATGGGCATGAAGACAACATCGGGGTTTGCGCCTGCGATGTTGGTCATCTGAGCGTTGAAGTCCTTGTCGCCGGTAGCGAATGCTTCGGTAGCGACGATTTCAAGACCGAGTTCTTCAGCCTTTGCAACGAATGCGTCCTTCAGACCTTCGGAGTAGTCATTGCCGCTTTCGTACAGGATACCAGCGGTCGTTGCGCCGAGCTTGTTGAAGCCATAGTCAGCCATCTTTTCGCCCTGGAAGGGGTCGATGAAGCAGGAACGGAAAACGTTCGTACGGACGGTGCCGTCTTCCATGACGGTCAGGCCAGCGGCGGTAGCCGAAGCGCTGATCTGCGGCATGTTGACGAGGTAGGTTTCGTCAGCCAGAGCGATGGAAGCGCCGGTCAGAACGGAGCCGATGACAGCGGTGATGCCGTTGTCCATAGCGAGCTTGAAGGAGTTGACAGCTTCAACGCCGTCGCCCTTGTCGTCATATTCCAGAACCTTAACCTGCTTGCCGTTGATGCCGCCGTTTGCATTGAGCTGGTCAATGTAAAGCATAGCGCCATTACGGACAGGAATGCCGTACTGAGCATAGTCACCGGTGGTGTTGCCGATGAAAGCGATGACGATTTCTTCAGCAGCGGGAGTCTCTGCGTCGGGGGTGGTCGTTTCGGTGGTCTTGGAAGCGCAGCCAGCCATGCAAGCAAACAGCATTGCGAAAACCAGGATCATGGACATGACCTTCATGATGTTTTTCATTTTTGTAACCTCTTCTTTTCTTATTTTTCAGCTGATTACATCAGCGTGAAAGCAACTAAAATTTCCATAAAAAAAGGTTTTGCCTAAAAAGCAAAACCTATCAATCAGCTTCTTGCCGATTTTCGATTGCCTTTTATGGTTTGTTGTTATGCATTTGTATTTTGGTAAGTACCAGTACACCGAGCAGGCTTACTACATGAATAAGTCCTACGCGCGCAAGCAGAGCAAGTGCCAAAATAACAAAAATAGATACTACCATAATGGCAGTATCCATAGCACATACGATATCAGAGCACGCAGAAGCCGACGGTGCGCAAGTCATGGCATCGGCTGTAGAAGCAGTATTTGCAAAATTGAATCCAAAGCGCTTCATGATGCGGCTCCTTTCGTGTTTTCCTCATTATAACTTTAGCACAGCAAATTGTCAATGTATGATTTTGCACAAAACCGTCAAAATACATCGTTGATTTATAAGTAATATGCACAATTCATGCGAGTATTTCGGCAAGAAATATGCATATATACATAAAAGCTTGTATATTTAAGCTTGTTCGCTGACGGAGATGCCCGCTTCGCGGTATTTCTGCTCGGTATCGAGGCGGATTTGCTTTCGAAGCGCTGTAAGATATTCTGAGAATGCCACCTTATCATTGCCGTAGGTCAGATTCAGAGAGAATTCACGTTCGATCCAGGTTGAGAGGTCGGACTCATTATGCTGAATGACGGCTTCAAGGTTGTCGAGTGCCTTATATAGCTTGGCCTCCGATGTTTCGCGCGCTTCCATCTCGGCATAGAGCGAGAGCATCTCATCGCAAAACGGCTGCGGGAGCGTCTTGACCCATGCGGTGAGCAGGTCTTCTTCTTTCTGCGAGTCAGCCTCTGTCTTTAAAAACGTGGGAATATCACCCGTGAAAGCCTCACCGAGGTCATGGATGATGGCCATAAGGATGACCTTGTCCATATCCAGTTCGGGGAACTCGTCTTTGATCAGATATGCCATCAGCGCCATGCGCCAACTGTGTTCGGCAACA
>JAZUCN010000270.1:0-3234 GCA_045639205.1 Oscillospiraceae bacterium
CTCGTCCACCGTCAGCTGCAGCCGGGTGCCCATATGGGCGCCTGCCATGGCAAGGATGATGGCAGGAAGCGCCAGCAACCAGTCCGCGCAGCCGTTTTTCACATAGCGCACCGTGGATGCCACCGTGCCGATACAGGATGACATCTTGTTTGTGCCAAGGGCAAAATGCACGGGCACGCCTGCCAGCAAATAGCACGGCAGGGAGATAATGCCGCCGCCTCCGCCGATGGCATCCATAAAGGATGCACAGAACACACCAAGGCAGATCAGCAGCACCACCCACAGGGGATAACCGCAAATGTTCATATGGATGACCTCGCAGTAAGGTTTATTTGTTGAAAAAAGCACTTGCAAAAGCAAGTGCTTTTTTGGTGGACCTGAAGAGATTCGAACTCTCGACCCCTACAATGCGAATGTAGTGCGCTCCCAGCTGCGCTACAGGCCCAAAAGCATGTTTCAGTATAATCACTTGCATGCAATTTGTCAAGTTATCACGGCTGTTTTTTCGACTTCATAGTGCTGATAATCATACCGCCAATGATGCACGCCATGCCAATCATGCCCATGAGTGTAATCGGCTCATCGAGGAAGATTCCCGCCGCCGCAACCGTTGTCAGCGGATTGGCGTAGACATAAAGATTCGTCTTCATTACGCCGAGATCTCGGCTTGCTTTGCTCCACGCGACATAGCACAGCGCACTTGCGATGATTGCAAGATAACCCATCGCAATCAGATTCTCCCACTGCACAAGCGCTTCCCAGTTCATGGGCGCATTTTGCGCAAGAAGAAGCGGAAGCGAGCTCAGCATGCCATAGAACATCAGCTTTCTGGACAGCAAAAAGCTGTCATACTTGCCATTACATTTTTTCATCAAAACGCCGTAGATTGCCCAAATGAGCGCCGCGAGAAGTGCAAGCAAATCGCCAAGCGGATTGAGTTTGAGGATAACCGTGCCGTTGAAGACGACAAGCACAACGCCCGTAAAGGCAAAGACAAAGCCTATGACCGTAAAACGCGTGAGCGGCTCGTCGCGGTAAAACACCGCAAGCAAAATTGCCGTGAGAATCGGCGCGCAGGAAACGAGAATGCTTACATTGGAAGCATAAGTCAGTTGAAGCGCGGTGTTCTCTGCCAGATAGTAAAAGGTGTTGGCAAAGAGCGAGAGCAGAAGGAAGTAGCCCTCTTCGCGAATGTTAAAATACCACTTCGGGTGTAAAATCCACAAAACGATGTAAGCGACAACAAAGCGAATGAACATGAGCTGTACGGGCGTAAAGACGGTAACAAGGCTCTTGCTGACAAGGAACGTCGTGCCCCAGACCATAATCGTGATGGCGGCAAGCAAATGCCCGATGATTGTTCTTCTCTTGTCCATATTCTCGCCTCCTTGCGTCCCAATGCGACACATTATAGCACACAAGGGCGTTTCGGACAATGGAGGTTTCAGATTTTTTCATCAAAATACAGGCTGAAACTTGCAAAGATTTCATCGGCAGTGGTATCATATTGCATGGCGGTCTGTTCGTCCGCGTAAAAGCTTAAAGCGTAACAGTAAATCCCATCGAACACAATATCCGCGCGGCAGAGTTTGCCGCCCTCATCGCCATTCGTGTACCATGCGAACTGATATTCGTCGAGTCCATGCTGTTTGGTCTGAATGACCTGCAATCCACTCGCCTCAAAGCCCGTCAGACGGCGCACAGCGCTCTGCATAGACGAGCAGAGCATGGTTTCCGCAATCAGTTCATAATCGCCGTTCTCGTGCGCGTAGACCTGCCTTGCGGCCGTTGTTTCTTCTCTGCTGCACTGCGCGTCGGAAGGAAGTTCGAAAAACATCGTGTACGCCTCGTCGAGGTAACTGCCCACAGGATATACCTCGCTGTCGCGCACATATTCCCACGTCTGTTCAGATGCTGCACACCCGCACAAACACAGCAAAACCACCGTCAAAGCCAAAATTCTCTTCATAAAACCGCCTCCTGAAAGGATGATTGGATGCTACCCTATCTGTTACTAATAAATGCGCTGGCTTGTCTGCTTATGTGCCTGGATAAGTTTTTTGCGAAACATGACCTGCGGCGCATTCCCGAGGCGACGCTTCTTGGCTGTGCTGTCCTTGGCGGCAGTTTTGGCGCGCTTTTGGGCATGCTTCTTGTGCGGCATAAAACGCGCAAACCGAAGTTTTACATCACCCTCCCCTTGCTTTTTGCGTTGCATATCGTGTTATTTGGGCGTCATTTTTGCGCATAAAAACCTCGGAAAGCATTGCTTTCCGAGGTTTTTTCATCGTTCTGATTCGATTTCTTCACGCTCAGTTGCACGCGGAAGATTCCAGTGATAGTGCGCGGCAAGCGCGCGGATGATAACCACCACGCCTGCGCTGATGATCGCCGTGAGCATGCGGTCAATGCCCACCGCATCTAAAATGACGAACAGCACCGCGCCAATGGCGGCCGCGGTTGCATATACATGCTTGACAAAAATGTACGGTGTTCTGCCAACAAGCACATCGCGCAAAACGCCGCCGCCCGTCGCCGTTAGAATGCCGACAAACACAAGCAGAATCGGACTTGCCTGCGACTGGGCCTCAAGCCCTGCCTCGATGCCCGTAACGGTAAACACTGCCACACCCAGCGAGTCCATCGCAAAGAGCATCCAATCGTAGAACTTCCGATGGTGCATCGACGGTCTTCTGCCAAGCGGCAAAAAACAGATGAGCGCAATGGCAAGACTCACAAGCAGATACACAGGGTCTTGAAAACAGCGCGGAGGCGTATAGCCGATCATCACATCACGCAGAACACCACCGCCAACGGCAGTTACCACACCGAGAAACAGCACGCCGAACAAATCCAGTCTGCGGCGGATGGCGGTCATCGCGCCGCTGATGGCAAACGCAACAGTGCCGATGAGTTCCAGGATAAACATAAACAGTTCCATAACAGCCTCCTGTCAGTACGAACTGATGGGCATAGACGCATCGTCCGCGCCTTTTCGGATCGCGCGAATGACCGCGTAGTAATGATACGATTCGTTGACCTCGATCTTCACACGGTCTCCGACTTTGTGTCCCATAACAGCCTTGCCGACGGGCGATTCCTTGCTGATGCGCCCTTCAAGCGCATTCTGCCGTAGGGTCGTGACCAAACGGATGGTTTGCACCTCATCGTCCTCTTCGATATAGAGGTCGACCTCATCAAAGAGTCCAGCCTCGTCCTCTTTGGTCTGTACCT
>JAZUCN010000271.1:0-3062 GCA_045639205.1 Oscillospiraceae bacterium
GTATATGCCGCCATTGACCTGGGTACCTGCGTGCAGACCCGCACCAGCGAAGGCGGCACAGGTACAAAATCCGGTTTGGCGCAAATCGGGTATAACCGCGATGCGCTGCAAAAAAGAAAGGAGAAAACAACATGAAAAAGATTATTGCTCTCGTCCTCGTGATGCTTTTGACCCTTTCCTGCCTCACTGCTTGTGCAGCAGGCGGCAATTCACTGGAAAAGATTCAGAGCAAAGGCTCTATCACCGTTGCTACCAGCCCCGACTTCCCTCCGTTTGAATCGCTCGAAGGCGGCGAAGTTGTCGGTATTGAAGTGGAAATTATGAACGCCATCGCAGAAGCCCTCGGCGTTACTGTCCAGCTTGAACAGATGGACTTCGACTCCGTCCTGCCCGGCGTGCAGGCCGGCAAGTTTGATGTCGGCATGAGCGGCATCACCGTCACCGAAGAACGCGAAAAGAACGCCACCTTCACCATGCCCTACTTTATGGCATCGCAGGCCATCGTTGTTATGGCTGATTCCGACATCACCTGCAAGGCAGACCTTGAAGGCAAGAAGATCTCCGTACAAACCGGCACCACCGCAGAATCCTACTGCATGGAAAACGGCTACGAAGTGCTGGCATTCCAGGCAAACAACGATGCTTGCAGCGCGCTGACGAGCGGCAAGGTTGACGCCTGGGTCGTTGACAACGAAGTGGCAATCGCCCTGTCTGCCGAGCAGAATGGCGCAACCATCGTGCTGGATGAAGCAATGACGCAGGAACCCTACGCATTCGCATTTGCCAAGGGCAGCGATGATTTGGCAGCCGCATTCAACACCGTCATCGAAACCATGATTGCTGACGGCTCGATGCAGTCGCTGTTCGACTTCTATGGCGTTCCCTACGTCGCACCCTAACCTTAAGTAACAACTGCCTGCGCATGCAGGCGGAAAGGCGGTCACCTTGAAAGACCTTTTAAACTGGTTTGCCGAATGGGGCAATCAGCTCTACAGCACCTTTATTGAAGACGGCAATTATCTGATGCTGATTGAGGGTTTTAAAAACACCCTGCTCATCACCATCGGCGCGCTTGCCATCGGTTTTCTGATTGGCACCTTCATCTCCGTCATCAAATTCCTTGCAGAGGAAAATCGCCTGCTCAGACCTCTTGCCAAAGTGTGTGACCTGTATGTCACGGTCATCCGCGGCGTGCCCGTTGTTGTTCTGCTGCTGATTTTCTACTTTGTCATCATGCGCGCAGCTGACGGCATCACCACCGCGATCGTCACCTTCGGCATCAACTCGGGCGCATACATGGCGGAAATTATCCGCGGCGGTCTTGGCGCGGTTGACGGCGGACAGACCGAAGCGGCGCGGAGTCTTGGTATGAACCGTCTGCGCACCATGGGTCATATCGTCCTGCCGCAGGCCATCAAGCATATTCTGCCGGCGGTCGGCAACGAAATGATTGCCCTTTTGAAGGAAACCTCCGTTGCAGGTTATGTCGCGGTGCAGGATCTGACCCGCGCGGCAAACCTCATCCGAAACAATACCTACGATGCATTCAACCCCCTCATGGTGACCGCAATCGTCTATCTCGGACTCGTCGTCATCATGACCCACCTGCTCGGAAAGCTCGAGCATAAACTGCGCCAGAGTGACGTGCGCTGAAGGAGAAACCAATATGTCCATTCAAAACCTCAAAGGCCGCGATTTTCTGAAACTGCTGGACTTCACCCCTGCTGAGATTACATCTCTGCTCGATTTGGCGGCAGATCTCAAGGCAAAGAAGAAAGCAGGCATCGCGCATCCAATGTGCGCGGGCAAAAACATCGCGCTGATTTTTGAAAAGACCAGCACGCGTACGCGCTGTTCGTTTGAAGTTGCCGCGTTTGACCTCGGCATGCACGCGACCTATCTCGAGCCCACCGGCTCGCAGATCGGCAAAAAAGAGTCGATTGCCGACACCGCACGCGTACTCAGCCGCTTCTATGACGGCATCGAATACCGCGGCTTTGCGCAGGATATCGTCGAAGAGCTGGCGGAGTATTCCTCCGTACCCGTTTGGAATGGCCTCACGAACGAATTCCATCCCACGCAGATTCTTGCCGACATGCTCACCATCCGCGAGCATTTTGGCACGCTCAAGGGCAAAAAGCTCGTCTACTTTGGCGACGCGCGCTACAACATGGGCAACTCGCTCATGGTCGGCTGTGCGAAGCTTGGCATGCACTTTGTTGCCTGCGCGCCGCGCGACTATTTCCCCGACGCGGCTTTGATTGACACCTGCCAGGAAATTGCCGCCGAGACAGGCGCGATTCTCGAGTTCATCGAAGCGCCGCTGATGGCGGTGAAAAACGCGGATGTCCTTTACACCGATGTTTGGGTTTCCATGGGCGAGCCGATGGAAGTATGGGCAGAGCGCATTGAAAAACTCTCGAAGTACTGCGTGACACAGGAACTGATGAACGAGGCGAAAAAAGACGCCGTGTTCATGCACTGCCTGCCTGCGTTCCATGACCTCAAGACCGCCATCGGCAAGGAAATGGGCGAAAAGTTCGGTAGAACCTGCATGGAAGTCACCGACGAGGTCTTTGAAGGCCCGCAGTCAATCGTCTTTGACGAAGCGGAAAACCGCATGCACACCATCAAGGCCGTCATGGCCGCAACACTGTAAAACAAAACTGTCGGATGCACTGCATCCGACAGTTTTTTATTTACTTCACCATATCGAGAATCTGTGCCTTCGGCTTTGCACCGACGCTCTGATTGACGATCTGTCCGTCGCGGAAAACCATCAGCGTCGGGATGCTCATAACCTGGAACTGCATCGCCAGTTCCTGCTGTTCATCGACATTGACCTTCCAGACCTTGATTTCGGGATGTTCATCTGCAATCTGGTCAATAATGGGCCCCACCATGCGGCAAGGGCCGCACCACGTTGCCCAAAAATCGACGAGCACGGGCTCTTTGCTTTCCAAAACTTCCTGTTTAAAGTTATCTTTATTTAAATGCAATGCTGACATATTTGTTTCCTCCTTTTTTAATATTAGGAATCATTCTTATTATTATACTAGCAT
>JAZUCN010000272.1:0-1764 GCA_045639205.1 Oscillospiraceae bacterium
TGCACTTCGGTTGTATAAATCATAAGAATCTTTCCTTTCTCAAAGAATCCTCAGCCTCCGCACGCATCTTGCGCGCAGTAACCGATATTATACTTGAATTATACCCACGCACAGATACAAAGTCAAGAAAGGTGCTGAAAATTCTGCGGGTTTTGCGCAAAAACGCCGACGGAAAATCCGTCGGCGTTTTCTTTTCGATTTAGATGATGTTGCTGAAGCTTGCGGCCTTGACTTCGTCAGCAGCCTTGAGCAATTCTGCAAGGGACTTGCCCTCGAGAATCAGCGCGTACATATCGAGAATCATGGAAGCGAGTTTGCTATTAGCATCGAGTTTCGAAACTTCGGCGAGCACCTGCTTGGCGCTTTCCATGCCCTGCTCCATACCTTCGGCTTCGTTGATATAGCGCTTGAGGCCTGCGGCCGCGCCCACCGCGATATAGGCAGGCGTGACGCCCTGTGCAAGAGCCAGGGTTGCCGAGCCGATCAAACGGTCATCGGGCGAGAGTTTTCTGCCGGGGTCGCCGCCAACGCGCGCGCAGGTATCCATCAGCGCAGCATTGGTGAAGCGGTGCAGAAGGTCGGTGATGTGCAGAACGATCTTTTCCAGTTCCACACCATACTTACCCGACAGAGCCATTGCACTCTCGAGCATCGCGTTCTGAACCAGCACGCGAATTTCGGGCACAGCGATCGACTGATAGATGTACTCGAGGCCGAGCAGATCGCCAAGATATGCACAGGTCGCGTGGCCCATGTTATGGACATAGAGTTTGCGCTTGATATAGAAATCAAACGGTGCAAACGGGACCATGTTCTTGATTTCGGGCACTTCACCCTTGAAGGCTGCCTTATCGGTCGGCAGGAAGCCATAGCGTTCGACGCAAACACGCATCGGATCGCCGTCTTTCATCTCTTCGGTCTGCACGGGAACCATGCGGCCGATGGATGCTTCGACCAAGCCAACGCGCTCGTCAAAGAGTTTGCACTCTTCTTCCGTCAACTGCTCTTTGAGCATCTTCTCGACGACGAGGTTGGCATCCATCAGGTTCTCGCAGATGATGATGTTCAGCGGGGCATCCGTGCGTGCCCAGCGCTTGCGCAGACCCGCAACGATGTTGCCGATGATGAACTTGAGAATTCTTGCGCCGACAGCCGTTGCCATGATATCGCAGTTTGCGATGGCTTCGGAAGCCGCTTCCATATCATTGCCGTTGACAGCCGTTACGTTTTCAACCAGGACATCTTCGTGACCCGAGCTCGAAACATAGCGAACGGGATAGCAATGGTTTTCCGACAGAGCCTTGACAACGGGTTCTGCAACGTCAATGAAGGTGACTTCATAGCCCGACTGGCTGAGGAGCGCACCGATAAATCCGCGGCCGATGTTGCCGCCGCCGTACATAACTGCCTGTTTCATTTCCAATTACGCCTCCGCTTTATAAAGATCATACAGTTTGAGAACTTCTTCGACTGTGCGCACACCGTCGGACGCGCTGACTTCGCTCAGCGAAGCTGCTGCCGAACAAGCGCCGAGTTTGAGCGCATCCAACAGGCTCATGCCCTTTTCTGCCGCGCACAGAACGCCCGCGCAGAACGCATCGCCCGCGCCGACCGTGCCCTTAATGTAACCCTTAGGCAGTTTCAGGCTCTTGAACTCGTAGTAGTTGCCGTCGGCATCCATGCCGCAGCCGATTTCGGGGCAATGGATGACAGCCCAGGTCGAAACACCAAGCTCATGCAGTTTCTGCAGAGCTTCTTTCATGT
>JAZUCN010000273.1:0-3789 GCA_045639205.1 Oscillospiraceae bacterium
CGTGGAAAGGTCCATGCGGTCACCGATGCACTTGCCGTCGTTAATGACATTATAATGCGTGAGCATAACACCCTTGCGGAAGCCCGTTGTGCCCGAGGTGTACTGCATGTTGCAAACATCATCAGCGCGCACACGCGCGGCAACGCGTTTGAGCTCTTCGGGCGGAACCATATCCGCGCGCGCCATCGCCTCATCAAAGGTCAAACAGCCTTTCTGGCGGAAGCCAACAGTAATGACATTACGCAAGAACGGCAGGCGCTTGCAGTGCAGAGCCTCGCCGGGTTTCGCTGTGCTGATCTCGGGGCACAATTCATTGATGATTTCCTTATAGTTTGAGTCCAGGCACGAGTCAATCATCACAAGCGTGTGCGTATCGGACTGACGCAGAAGATATTCTGCCTCGTGGATTTTGTATGCCGTGTTAACCGACACCAAAACCGCGCCGATCTTCGTCGTTGCCCAAAAACTGATATACCACGCAGGCACATTTGTTGCCCAAATAGCAACTTTACTGCCTGCACGCACGCCGAGTGACAACAGCGCTCTTGCGAAGTTATCGACATCCTCGCGGAACTCTTCATAGGTGCGCGTGTAGTCGAGCGTGGTGTACTTAAACGCGTACTGGTCAGGAAATTCCTGCACCAGGCGGTCGAGTACCTGCGAGAAGGTCAGACCGATCAGTTCGTCCTTTTCCCAAATGTACTCGCCCGAGCCGTCGTGGTTAAAGTACAGCGATTTTTTCTTGCCGCGCGGACTTCCGAAGCGGCGCATATAGTTGACAAAGTACGGGAAAATAACCTCGCGGTCAGTGAGATCCGGCATCCACTCTGGTTTCCACTCGAGAGAAATAAAGCCGTTGTAGTCGACGGACGACAGTGCCTGCATCACGCGGTCAATCGGAAGTGTGCCTTCACCGACGAGGTTATAGGTATCTGCATCGTCCGAATCGCGCAGGTGCACATGGCAGATATACGCGCCCAAATCCTCGATGGTCTTGGCCGGCTCCTGCTCACCATGGCGATAGGTATGGTGCACATCCCAAAGCGCCGCCAAATGGTCACAGGCAAAGCTGTCGAGCAGTGCGCGCAGGCGCACCGTATCGGAAAACACACCGCTGGTCTTCAGGAGCAGGCACACGCCATTTTTCTCTGCCAGGGGTACCAGGGCGTTCAGGTTCTTGATAATCGCCTCTTCATCGTCTGTATGCGCGCAGGCGGCAACGTAGCTTGCTCGCACATCGCGCGCGGTTTCAAAGAGGCTCGCGAGCATCGGCACGCAAGCATCGTCCGTGAGTTCGATGGGCGTGTCCATACATGGGATGCACAGATTGTTCTCGTGCAGGTTACGGATGGTAGCGGCGAGCTGATACTTATCGAATGCACCGCCGCGGGCGGTCAATTCTTTCTGATGCGGCAGGTCGTAAACCTCGATGCCGTCAAAGCGCATCTCGTTTGCCGTTTCGACCTGCTCGGACCAACTCAGATGATTCCAGCCGCGGGTGGAAAAGGAGAGATTCATCCTTGCTGTTCCTCCTCATAGACAATCTTGTTCAGCGCATTGATATACGCCATGACACTCGCGCCGAGGATGTCGGTGGAGATGCCGTGACCCGAGCAGACACGCCCGCCCGAACGGAGTTTGACAATGGTCTGACCCATAGCCTCGCGGCCTTCGGTCACAGCCTGAATCTGGAAGTCATCAAGCTCATAATGATGACCGAGCGTCTGCTCGATGGCGAGGAATGCCGCGTCAACCGAGCCGTCACCAACACTGATGCCCTCGAGCACCTCGTCGCCCTTGCGGAGTTTAACATGGGCGGTGGCGGTGATGACATTGCCGCTGTTAATCACATAACTCTCCAGGCGGTAGGTCGGCGGCACCTGCATAGCGGCAGAGGCGATGATGGCATCGAGTTCCTTTGAACCGACACCCTGCTTCTGCTTTGCAAGGTGGGAGAACGCCTCATAGACCTTCTGCACATCCTCTTCGGACAGGTCATAGCCCAGTTTCTGCGCGGCAAGCGCAACAGCCTTTTCATCGTCACTGCTTGTCAGCAGAATCTGTTCTTCTTCCTGCACGCCGTTATCAAAGGGCGAAGATTTGCGGCGGTCGGTCTGGCACATCCATGCAATCTGCTTGGTGATGCGGCCAAGTTCTGCTGTGCGCACCGAGCACGAAACACCGAGGATATCCTCTTTTGCACAGAGAACCTTACAAAGCGCGTCCAGTGACGTGGTGTCGGTTGCGTAAGCCGCCGCCTTAATTTCTCTTGCGCCATGGCGCACGGCGGCAATCGCGCAAGCATCTGCCATGCCGAGGGTATTTGCGCACTGCACAGCGAGCACCGCTTCTTTCAGGCTCGGCACGCGCGCGTAAATATCATCGAGGAACGCGCCGAATTCATCGGCAAGCATCGCGCCTGCCGCGTCGCAGACGGTGATGATGCTGGCACCTGCCTCGAGTGCGGCTGTGATGGCACGCGCGAGGAATTCAGGGTCACTTCTCGTGGCATCCTGCGCAAGGAATTCGACCTCGTCGGTGCGCTCGCGACAGGCGCGGACGGTCTGCGCGATGGCATCAATCAGCGCATCGGGCTTTTTATGGCAAAGATATTCCATCTGCACAGCGCTCACGGGCGCGGGTACCTGCAGTCTTGGATGCTTGGCAAACGACAGCGCCTCCCAGACCTGTGCGACGTTCTGTTCATCCAGTTCCACAGGCACAGCAACCGTGCTTTTCTGCACGCTCATCGCCGTAGATTTGATGCGAAGCGCATCGACCTTCGCCTGCGTGATGCCTTCAAGCTCAATCACGCCGACGCCGAGCTTGTCCAGAAGCTTCGGAAGTTCGAGTTTTTCCTTAAAACTCAAAGTAAAGCCTGCGTTCTGCGCGGCCTGTTTCATCGTGATGTCGCTGATGGTGATGGTGTTCATAGTCGTTCCTCTTTCTGAATTAGGGTACAAAAAAACCTGAGGCAAGTCTGCCTCAGGGACGAAATCATTTCGCGGTACCACCCTGCTTACCCCCTGCCTTGCGGCAAGGAATCGCTCTCGGACTCTTGTAAATCCACAGCCTGTAACGGGGCGACCGTGTTCCATTACTGACTTTCGCGTTCACAGAACCGACTCGGGAAGCAGACGCCCCAAACGCTCCGTGCCGACTCACAGCAGCCGTCGGCTCTCTGAAACATCACGAAAAGGGCAGGTTTCCGTCAAAGTCTTTTGCTTTTTCGATTTCATGTATTAAATCATAGAACAGCGTATTTGTCAACCGTTTTTTGCAGGCGCTTTTTAAAAAAACTTCTTGACATTTATGCGCTATGGTGCTAAAGTATCGGCAATAGCAAAAAGGCATTGACGAAGACGGTCGGACAACGAACATGCAGAGAGCTGGCGGACGGTGCAAGCCAGTTGTTTGAACTCCTGTGACCCATCACTTCTGAGCCGGAAACCCCAAAGGCATCTGCCAAGTAGGCGTTTCCCGTTTGCCCGCGTTAAGGGATAGGACTTATCGGAGTCTGAAGCGGCAGGATTTCCTGCAATTTGAGTGGTACCGCGGGTCATGTAGATTCTACAGCTCGTCTCAAGAACTTTGTTTCTTGGGGCGTTTTTTTATTATCATTTTTATCTTCAGAAAGGAGATGCCACCATGCCCAACACAAACACCTCGACCCAGCTTATGGACATCGCAACCCGTATCAGAGGTATGCGAGAGATTTTGGGCTACAGCATGAAGAAGATGGCTGAGCAGACGGAGGTCAGTGAAGAGATTTATCGCCAGTATGAATCC
>JAZUCN010000274.1:0-6780 GCA_045639205.1 Oscillospiraceae bacterium
CAACTTAATTAATTAAAATTGTCCAAGGTGTTTGTCATGTTTCTCGTTGTTTAATTTACAAGGTGCACAGTCCGACCACTCGTGAGCGGCGGATTTTTATTGTACCGCATCATTCCTCCAAAGTCAAGAACTTTTTTCGGAATTGCCAGTATTTTGTAGCTTTGGGTCATCGGAATCAAGGTGATTCCTCACCGCAGCGAACTCGTCTACTATAGCATGGCAAGATTCACTTGTCAAGAACTTTTTTCATCTTTTTTCAAGATTTTTTATTCCTGACTGCGAGCTCTGCGCAGTGCCCCGCAAGCGAGTGCCTGCATATACTATCAAAGCATTCACCCTTTGTCAACACCTTTTTTGTCAAAATTTTGGTCTTTTTTTATTGCCACAACCAGTAGTGTCAGAAGTGGGAAAATACCCCAAAATAAGCCCGCTCCAACATGCAATACGCCCTGCGGAACACCATTTGGTACCATGGATGCGCCCCACGCCGCGCCGCACAGCGCAACATGGAGCAGCTGTGGCGGTTTTGCGCGCGACGAAATAACCGCCGAAAGCATCGAGCCTGCCGCACTGATGAGCAGACTTTCCAAACAAAAGAACCCCAGATACATCACCGCCGACAACAGCGGCTCGAAGCGTTCCATGACAGACAGGATGCTCATACTCCTGCAGAGTGTGTAAAACGGCACAACCTCCGCCTGCACGACCTGCGCACTGAGGTTGCCGCAGACGATCACAGCGGCAATCGACGGTATGAGCATAAGTGCGAGCAGAAGTTTCCACGGAAACCTTGCCGTATCCCTACAGCGCAGAAACAACCCCGCCGACGGCAGAAGCATCGCCATCAGCACAGGATACATATATATAATATCCCCCCACGGCGCGCACCAGACAGGCTCGATGCCTGGAACCGCCGCTGCAAGCAACACTGCGTACGCGCCGGCAAGCAGTGGCGCAAGCACCGATGCGCATCGTGCGAGGGCCTGCTGTCCGCGCCATGCGCCGATTGCCGTGAGCAGAAGCAAAACACTGCCACAAAGCCGTGACTCAGGTCCGTATGCAAATGCCGCCGCACTGCGCTCTGCCGTACCTGCCGCGGCAAGCACCGTCCAAAGCACGGCAGGAATGAGCAGGAATCCCGTGCCCCGTCCATAGGCATCGCACGCGAGTTCGCTCAGGGATTTGCCTGCGCCGATGCGCTTTGCAAGTAAGAATACCAAACAGAAAAATGCCGCCGCGGCGCCGCATCCTGCCAGTACCCATTGCCACGGTGCGGCTGTGCAGGTCATGACGATCGGCACAGTGATTGCCGCCACGATCCATGCAAAGCGCTGTCGTTGCGTCATATCAAGCTCCAACAAGCATCATCCTTCCATCGTTGTGAATCAGCCTCGGCAGGGACACCTCCCCCGCACCAAGCAATGCCGCACGCAAACGCCCAAGGCTGACGGAGCTTTTGCGGCTACGGAAAAATTCCACCGCCTGCTTGCAGTCGGGAAGTTCCCCCTCCAGGACGACTACATTTGCCGCAGGACGAAGCATCCCCGTCTGCGCCGCCTGCGCAAGCAGTTCCTGGCGCGCGCCCTGCACGAGAATATGGTCTGCCGTATCCAAAAACAGCGCGCCCTGCGCCGTGCGCATCATATCCCGAAGTGCCAGCTCCAAATTTGCACCGCTTCCCTCTGCGCCCGTATCACAGCGCGCATGGACAAGCCCCTGTTCTTTCCAAAGCAGAATCAGCCGCGCGGGTTGAAGTTCCGCGGCATCAGTCGCCTGAAGCGGTACGATGCCCATCGTGAGCAAAATTCCCGCCAAGGCAAGCCAAATCCAAAGTTTCTTCATCGCGAACCCTCCTGCGGTGTGTTGCGGTCGGCAAAAAAGCGCCCGCGCAGTAACGCCCCGCCCGTACGTGCGGATGAGAATGGTGCAAGATACGCCTCGTCGAGTGAGCGAAGTGCGGACAGGTGCAGTAAAAGCAGGACAATACCTGCCGTCATGCCGAACAGACCCGCGAGTCCCGCAAGAACCGTCAGCGCAAAGCGCCAGATGCGAATAGCATCTGAGAGCATACGGTCAGGAAGCGCGAAGCCGCAGATGCCGCTTGATGCCGCGACGATGAGTGCCGCAGGCGAGACAATTTTGGCATCGACCGCCGCCGAGCCTACAACAAGCCCGCCAATGATAGACACCGCTGTGCCGATCGCGCGCGGCAGGTGTAAGCCCGCCTCCTGTAAAATCTCAAATGCCGCGAGCAGGGCAAGAATCTCGAGAATCGTCGGAAAAGGCACATTCTTTTTGCTCTCGATAATCGACAACAGTAACTGTGTGGGAATCATCTGCTGATGATACATCGCCATGGCCGCGTAAAGCCCGGGAAGAAGCAGGCTCACCGCAAGGGCAAGATAGCGAAGCACGCGCACCGCGCTTGCCGAAACATAGTCGACCGCGCGGTCCTCGGGTGACTGCATAAGCCTGCCAAGATTAACAGGCGCGAGGAATCCCTCGGGAAGTCCGTCAACAATCAGCCCAATCTGCCCCGAAAGGAGCCCCTGGCAGAACTTGTCCGTCCGCTCGGTGTACTCAAGCATCGGAAACGCCGTACGGCGCGAGCCTGTGACCGTCTCCTCCACTGCCGCAGGCGACAGCAGGCCGACAATGTGAATTGCCTGCACGCGCTGTTTCATGCGCGCGACGAGGTTGGGGTCGCTGACGCCCTCAAGATAGCACACGCTCACATAGGTCAGGCTCTGCTCGCCCACCAAAAACTGCTCAAAGCACAGGTTCGGTGAGCGCAGATGGCGGCGCACCAGGCTCGTATTCGTGCGCATCGTTTCGGTAAAGGCATCCTTCGCGCCCTTGACCGTATTTTCCACCTCGGGCGCGGACACGCTTCTTTTTTCGGGCGTGCGCGTTTCAAAGCACAGCGCCTTGCCAAGCCCCGGAAACAAAACCACGCAAAAGCCGTTGACCAGTTTCATTGCCGCCTGCTCGGCGTCCGTGACCTCGCTGATTGCCGCGCACCACACCGCACCCGACGAAGCCTGCTCATAGACCTCCTGCATTGTGCCTGCGCGGATGCTCTGGTCGAGCGGACGGATGACCGAGTCTGCAATCATCGCGCTTGCGACCAACCCGTCAATAAAAAACAGATACAGCATCTGCCCGCCCGCGCACACGGGATGTTCTTCAAAGTCCGCCGCATTTTTGAAAATGGCGCGAATCTGCTCTGCCTGCATGGCATTTCCTCCTGCCCGTATTTTTGACTATTCTCCCGCAAACAGGCAAAAAATATACTGCGCGATTTGCATCTTGGCGGCAAATGTGATAAGATAAAGTGTAAAAATATTGCCCTGCGGCACTTTGCGCGCAGAGCGTCGGTTTTATATATTATATATAATGTATGGAGAGAGCCATGTACGAATTCATTTCCAAGGCCAATCTGGAAGAATATGAAGCCTTTGTGCAGTCGCACCCGAAGGGCAACTTTGCCCAGAGCTATCTGTGGAGCAAGCAGAAGCCGATGTGGGCGTGGGACGCTGTTGCTGTGCGCGGCGAAGACGGCAAGATTAAGGGCACACTCGCACTGATGACGAGAACTGTCCCCGTTTTCAAGCGCGCGCTGATGTATGGCTGCCGCGGTCCTGTGTGCGACCTTGATGACCGCGAAACGCTCGCGGAACTTCTCGAGGGCGCAAAGGAACTGGCGAAAAAGCACCGCGCCTATGTCATCAAAATCGACCCCGATGTCCCCTCGAGCGAAACAGGCTTTGCCGAAATGCTCCGCTCGTTTGGCTTCCGCTCGAAAGAGGGCGGCAAGAATTTTGAGGCTATCAATCCGCGCTACGTCTTCCGCCTGAATGTCGATGGTAAGAGCGAAGAGGACCTCATGGCAGGCTTCCACCAAAAATGGCGCTATAACATCCGCCTTGCCCAGCGCAAGGGTGTGACAGTGCGCGTCTGCGGGCAGGAAATGATCCCCGCGTTCTCGGATTTGATGCTCACCACAGGCGTGCGCGACGGTTTTGTCACGCGCAAACCCGAATATTTTTCCGCCATGCTCGAGAACCTTGGCGAGCACTGCAGACTCTACATGGCCTTTGACCCCGAGGACAAGCCCATCGCGGGCACGCTTGCCATCGCATACGGCGATAAGGTTTGGTATCTCTACGGCGCTTCGAGCAACGAAAGCCGCAATCTCATGCCCAACTATCTTCTGCAGTGGAGCATGATTCAGTGGGCAGTCGAGCGCGGCGCGAGAATGTATGACTTCCGCGGCGTTTCGGGCGATGTGTCCGAGGACAACCCGCTGTACGGTCTGTTCCGCTTTAAGCAGGGCTTCGGCGGAGATTTCACCGAATTTGTCGGCGAAATGGACCTTGTGTTAAACAAAGGCGTTTACTGGCTCGTCGAGCACGGCACATCCGTGTTCAAAGACCTGCGCAAAACGCTCTACCTTATCCGCAACCGCGGAAAATAATCGTGAGAGGAGCTTCGTGCATGAAAGCCTATTATGTAGAAACCGCAGACCTGCGCAAGAATATGGACACGCTCGTGCGCCGCGCAGGCGATTCGCCTCTGTGGGCGGTTCTGAAGGGTGACGGCTACGGACTTGGTCTTGAAAAAATGGCAGAACTTTGCCGCCAGAGCGGCATCGCGCGCTTTGCCGTGACCGAGGTTTCGGATGTTGCGCGCCTGCGTGAGGCAGGCTTTCAGGACGAGCAGATTCTCATGCTCCGCCCCACGGCGGACTCCGACGAGATCCGCGCGCTTCTCGAGCACAATGCAATTTTGACCGTTTCGGCGCAGGATAACGCCACCGTGCTCAACGGCATTGCCGCACAGCTTGGCATCGTGGCAGAAGCGCATGTGAAAATCGACACCGGCATGGGGCGCTATGGCTTCTTGCCCTCCGAGATGGACAAGCTTCTATCCGTCTACGCCTATATGGACGGCATTGCCGTTTCGGGCATCTATACGCATCTGCACTCGGCTTTCTGCAACAAAAAGCAGACCTACGCGCAGGTGGCGCAGTTTGAGCAGGTTCTCGATGCCATCCGCGAAGCAGGTTATGAAACAGGCGAGGCGCACCTTTGCAATTCTTCTGCATTCTTGCGCTATGGCGAGCTTGCCGAGCGCTATGGCGTGCGCGTCGGCTCGGCGCTTCTTGGCAGGCTTTCCATCAAGGGAAGCTACAACCTCAAGCGCATCGGTGTGTGTGAAGCGGCAATCAATGAAGTCCGCTGGCTCCCCAAAGGACACACCTGCGGCTACGGCGCGGCATGGACAGCCCGGCGCCCGACTCGTATTGCGGTCATTCCCGTCGGCTGGTATCACGGCTTTGGCTGTGAAAAAGGGCGCGATATTTTCCGCCTGCGTGACCAACTGCGCCAGATTTTCTCCGCCCTCAAGGGCATCATCCTGCGCCCCTCCTGCACCGTATGGATTGGCGGCAAATGCTGCCGCGTGCTCGGTCATATCGGCATGCTTCACACGGTCTGCGATGTGACGGACGTCGAATGCCGCCCCGGCGATAAAGCCACACTGGAAATCAACCCCCTGCTCTGCAAGGGCATGGACGTCATCTACCGATAATCGCCCTTTTGTAAAGGAGTTCTTATGTCCGAAGTTATTGCCGCCATTTCTACCGGCCTTGTCCGCTCTGCAATCGGCATCCTGCGCCTGAGCGGCGAAGGATGCATCGAGGTTGCCTCGCGCGTGTTTCGCGCACAAAACGGCAAGCCGCTGACAAGCGCAAGCGCGCACAAACTCATCCTTGGCGACCTGCTCGATGCGCAGGGTCGCACCATTGACCAGTGTGTCGCCGTCATTGCGCGCGCGCCACATTCTTATACAGGTGAAGACACCTGCGAATTTCAGTGCCACGGCTCGCCCGCCGTCCTGACGGCAGGGCTTCGCGCGCTGTTTTCGGTCGGTGCGCGGCAGGCAGGTCCGGGCGAATTTACGCGCCGCGCGTTCCTCAATGGCAAAATGGACCTGGCGCAGGCAGAAGCTGTCATCGACCTCATCGATGCCGAAACGCCCGAAGCCGCGGCAAATGCCGCAGGTCAGCTTGGCGGCGCGATGCTCCGCAAAATTGACCCCATTTATTTGGCGCTTGCCGATATCTGCGCGCATTTTCATGCCGTGCTCGACTATCCCGACGAGGATATCGAGGACTTTGAACTCAAGCGTTCTGCTGATGTTCTGCGCGCCGCGCAGGCACGGCTTTCCGAACTTCTTTCCTCGTGCGAGCGCGGACAGATGCTCAAAAACGGCTTGCGCGCTGTCATCGTCGGAAGCCCGAACGCGGGAAAATCAAGCCTTTTGAATGCGCTCTGCGGCTATGACCGCGTGATCGTCACCGACATTGCGGGCACTACGCATGATGCTGTCGAAGAATCCGTGCGCGTAGGCGGTCACCTTCTGCGTCTGCTTGACACGGCAGGCATCCGCGAAACTGCCGATGAGATTGAGCGCATGGGCGTTGCGCGTGCGGAAGAAGCCGTGCAGAATGCCCAACTTGCCATCTTTGTCTGCGATGCAGGCAAGCCCCTCTCACAGGAAGATATGCGCGCCATGGACGCGGCACTTTCCGCGCCGCACGCCATCGCTGTGCTCAACAAATCCGACCTGCCGGCGCAGGTTTCTGCCTCGGATATGCCGTTTGACTATGTCATCTCCACCTGCGCCAAAACAGGCGAAGGCCTTGACTCTCTTGAGCAGGCACTCGACATGATGTTCCCGTCCGACATGCCGTGCGACGGCTCGATCCTGACAAAC
>JAZUCN010000275.1:0-9932 GCA_045639205.1 Oscillospiraceae bacterium
CCACCGATATCTGCACCCATCCTGCAAACTTCTTTGCAGGGCAAAGTGCGGGCTTTCAGCTTGTTTTGGTCGGTCGCGGCTCGTGCCAGTCGCTGATTCACGCGCTGTCCATCGCGGGCTCGGGTGACGCGCTCACAGGCAGAAAAGTCGTGCTCATCACCGCACCGCAGTCCTATGTCGAAGGCGGTATCGCGCCCGATTTGTTCATGGCGAACTTCTCGGAACTGCAATATCTGCAGATGCTCGAAGATGAACAGCTTCCCGATGAAATCAAGCGGTATCTTTCTTCGCGCGTGCAGGAACTTTGTGAAGCCTATCGCGAAAACACGGACTCGAAGATGCAGCTTCATACCGCCGCAGGCCGTATGAGCAAGGCAATTGCGCAGGAAAACGCACTTGCGCAGACACTTCTTCGCCCCTATGCCGCCATCAGCACCTGGCTTCTTGAGGCAAAAGATATGTTCGATTCCGCCAAGGTGATGCGCTCTTACGATAAGCCCCAGCCCACACAGCAGGCGGAGATCGATTGGGCGCAGGAAGAAGAACTTGCAATGCAGCAGGCACAGCAAATGGTCACTGCCAACGAGTTCTATATGCAGGACGATTACTACAATACCTACATTGGTCTGCGTATTGCCCAGCAAGAGGGCAAGGACAAGAACATCCGTTATGATGTCTCGCCCGAATATGACGATTTGCGCTGCCTGCTTGATATTTGCGCGGCAAAGGATCTTGAAGTCCTGTTCGTCCATGTGCCGATGCACGGCAGTTGGAGCGATTACACAGGATTTACGCAAGACAAGCGCGCACAGTATTATGAAAATGTCCGAAAAATCGTGCAGAGTTATGAAAATGTCTGCATGCTTGATTTGACGGGCTATGAGTATGAACCGTATTTCCTGTGCGACACGATGCACCTGGGATGGAAAGGATGGCTGGAAGTTGATAAAGCTTTGGTCGAATTTAACCAAGACAATTAATCGCGTGTTTTTCACCCATGTATCGGTGCGTATTGTCTGTTACGCGCTGATTCTCGCGGCGGCGTTTTTTGCATGGCTTTGCTCGGATGGGCAGGGCGTGGCATTTCTATACAGCGAATTCTAAAAGGAGGATTCCGATGAAAAAACTCATTTGTGCGGTTTTGACCGCGGCAATGCTCTTGACGCTTTGCGCATGCGGCGCAGGCAAAGACCTCACGCCCATCGAGCAGGCGCAGGCGCTTATTGAACATGATGTGCAGGAAGTCATCGACGCCATCGGCGAGCCGATTTCCAGCACTTATGCATCGTCCTGCATTGGTGAGGGCGAGGACGGCGAATGGTATTATGACGGTTTTACCGTTTACACCTATCGCGACACGGACGGCTCGGAGTCTGTCTATGACGTGATGGAAGCCATGGACTGATATGGGAGAAAACAACACGATGAAGCAGAACAAAAACACGCGCGCATGGCTGCGCCGTTGTATCTTGCTGGCGCTTTGTCTGTGCCTGTTTGTGCAGATTGGCTCGGTCGCGGCGGCATCGCAGACGATGATCAGCAGTGTGCTCAGCCAAATTAGCCTGCCGCAGATTTTCGGCAATGACACCTTTGAATTAAACGGCAAGACCTTCTACAGGCTGACCGTGCCGCAGGATATCATTGACCGCTACGCCGCCTCGAGTTTTGCTGTCGAGCCCGGCACGCGCGACGCGCGCATCGAAGAGTGTAAACTCAAACTCTATCAGTCTGGTTTTCGCTCGAACTCGGACCGCGTGCAGAATTTTGAATATGTGACCGATACGCAGATTCGTCCCGAGGTCGTCGATTACTTTGACGAGCACCTGGCGACCCTGTTTGAAACGGTCTATCTGTTCTGCGGTCTGCAGGATAAAGCGCCCTGCTATGACGAACTCACGCGCTTCTTGCTCGATGAGGTGCTCGCGTGTGATTTCCGCATGCGCACGGACATTGAAACGGCATATAAATATATGCTGATTGAAAAGCAGTCGCAGGGTACGATTCAGCGCACGGGCGAGCCCGATGATATGTACTACTACGCGCAGACCGACCCCGATTGGGCGGCAGAGCCCTTTGAGTATGAGGGCAACGGCGCAACCATCAAGGACCGCGGCTGTGGTACGGCTTGTGCGGCAATGGTATTTTCGACCTACCATAAGGTCGAAATCACACCGCGCACCATGGCAAGCTACGTTGGCCCGGGCGGCGTTGCCCAGCAGGTCAGTTACGGTCTTCCCAACGAGTATTTTATCGGCATCGCCAAGACCTACGCGCGTTTTGAAGAGCACCGCTATGGCACGGTCGTGGCAGAGCCGAAGATTATTCCCGCCGCAAATGTCGATATGGAAGTCCTTGCCGACCAGATTGGCAACAAGGGCTATCTTGCCATCATCCACGTGCTTGCAGGCGCGTTTACGAGCCACGAGCACTATATGGTCTTGCAGGATTATGTCGAAATCGACGGACAGGGCTGGTTCCTGGTGGCTGACCCCTATGTCCAGCCCAGCCGATACAGCAGTCTTGACCAGCTGAAAAATGTCGACAGTACGAACGAGGGCTTGATTTACGCAACGCCTGCCGTTCTCAAGCGCGACTGCAAGTCCATCATCCTCTTTGAGCAGGACAGAAATGCATTCCCGATGCCCGTGAAATCGCAAGACTCCGTGCGGCTCGGTCGTGCAGGGTAAAGGAAAGGTTTTTTTATGCATCGTAAAGTGAAAAAATTCTTCCGCCGCAATTTTCTCTATATCGTTTTGGCACTGCTGATGCTCTCGGTCGCGGTGGGCATTGGCGCGCTCACATTCGGCCAGCTTATGAAGCCCAAAGCGCCGCAAGAGCCCGATGTGCCTGCAACGCCCGTTATTTCTGAGCCTGTGCAGGAAGAAACCGCACAGCCCCAGGAAGAGGAGCAGACACCTGCGAAGCAGGAAAAGCGCGAGAGCGATGTGACGCACCGCTACGGCGGTCTTGTGTGGACTTATGACTCGGCACTTTTGCAGGAGCAATCTTCGACAGAGGGAAGCACCAGCGCGCTTTTAGCGAAAGACGGCGAGAATCTTCCCCGTATGGATTTCCAGAAAATCGAGATGGAACTGCGGCTCTTGATGCAAAAAGAGGTCGACCGCATTGCTGTTGGCTTGGTGCAAGAATATTATGTCAACCCACCGGCATCTGACAGCATCACCGTCACGAGCAGTATGGATACGCGCTTTTATGAAGCCACGCTGATTGTCCCTGCACATGAGGATGCCCCTGCGATGCAAGCGCATGTGCGCATTTTGCAGGATGGCACAAAGGCATGGTATGCCATTTCGCTCGTGCCCGAGCAGACAGATGTCGCAGTTAGTGAAGCGCTCAGCCGCGCCATGCAGAGTTTGCAGTTAGAGCAGGAGTAATACGATGAAGAAATTTTTGATGTTGCTCTCTGCGCTTCTTATTATGATGCTCTGCGCGTGTCAGCCGAGCGAAACCCCTGTGCAGACTCAGCCGCAGAGCGGACTTTGCATGCAGGATGGCGCGCTTTGCTACATTGAGCCCGAAACGATGCAAAAACGCGAATTTTCACAGGGTTTGCACGAAATTGACGGCAAAACATATCTTGCAGAACTGGATGGAACTGCGCTTGCCTCGTATGAAAATGAGTTCGTTCTGCTCGGTGAAAGCCTGTATTATCTCGAAAAAGACCACACTCTGCGCGCCTTTTCCGCAGGCGTGAATGAAGTGGGCGGATTTGCGTATTACGCGCCTGCCGATGGCTTTGCGCTCGCGGCGTATCAAGATGAGATTCTTTTGACGGATGACGGCTTCGTGTATTTTGAGTTTGACAGCAATTTGCGCGAGTTTTCTGCAGGTGTGCAGGAACTATCAAGCGAATTGTATTTGGCATTGGAAGACGGCTATCTGCTTGCACCGCCGTCGGGTGAGCCATACCTGTTTGACGGCGAAGTCTATTTCGTGCAGGAAGATGGCACACTTCTGCGAAGCGGCACATTCGGTCATCTGCAGTTTGATGAAAACGGCAGACAGACCAGCGGAAGCTCTGAACTTGATGCCCAGTTAGATGAACTGTTTGCGCTCTGTGGCGCGGGGGAAGAGCAAGACCCCGAGCTGGCTCTGCGCAAGGTCAATGACTATATCCGTGACAACTTCAAGTATTTGAGTATGGAGCACTACGAGGCAGGCACGACCGATTGGGCGCAGTCTGCCGCAGAAAAGTTCTTCAAATACAAAAAGGGTAACTGCTACAGTTTTGCCGCGGCCTTGATGTATGGCGCGCGGAAACTGGGATATCAGGCATATGTGGTCGCAGGTCATGAATACAGTGTGGACAATGACCATGCATGGACGATGATCGATTGGCCCGACGGAAACACCTATCTGTTTGATGTGCAGTTGGAGTATGCCTATTGGTACATGTATGACAACAAGCCGAAGATTGACATGTTCAAGACCAGCGGCTCTGACGGCGTGTATAACGGCTGTCAGTACTATTTCCCCGAAGGATAAAGGAAGAAACACATGGAGTTCAGCGCACCTTCGTTTTTGTTCGTTTTTTTGCCTTTGCTCGTTGGTATCTACTACCTGATGCCGAGCAGAAAGGCAAAAAATATCGCCATCATGGCGGCGAGCCTTGTTTTTTACGCATTTGGCTCTCTGGCAGATGTGCCGCTGCTTTTGGCATCGGCACTGCTTCACTATGCCGCGGGTCTGCTTTTGCAGAAAAAGAATGGGCGAAAAGCGGTTGTGGCGGCGGTTTTGGTTCTGGATCTCGGCGCGCTGTTCTTCTACAAATATTTTGACTTTTTTATGCAGTCACTGCCGTTCGTGCAGGTGCGCCCGTTGGGATTGCACCTGCCGCTCGGCATTTCGTTTTTTACATTCAACGCCATCAGCTACCTGATTGACGTCTATCGCGACAGTACGCAGACGGCAAAGAATTTCTGGCAGTTTTTGCAGTATCTGTCCTTCTTCCCGCAAATCGTTTCGGGCCCTCTGATGAAGTTCCGCGACGCAAAGGAGCAGATCGAAAACCGCGTGTGCTCGGCAGAACAGTGCGTGCAGGGACTGCACCGCTTCGCGCGCGGCATGGCGAAAAAACTCCTCATTGCAGGCGGTGTGGGCACGATCACCGATGCGGTGTTTGCGCTCGAACTCTCTACGCTCGATGTGCGCACGGCTTGGCTGGGCGCAATCTGCTATGCGGTACAGATTTTCTTTGATTTTAGCGGTTATACCGATATGGCCATCGGTTTGGGCGCGATGTTTGGCTTCCAACTGCCCGAGAATTTCAACAGCCCGTATTTGGCGGACTCTGTCACAGATTTTTGGCGCAGATGGCATATCAGCCTCTCGTCCTGGTTCCGCGATTATCTCTACATTCCGCTTGGCGGAAACCGCAAGGGAAAGGCACGCACGATGCTCAACAAGTGGATCGTGTTCCTCATGACAGGTCTTTGGCACGGGGCAAACTGGACATTTATCGTGTGGGGCCTTTGGCATGGATTTTTCATGTCGCTGGAGACGGCGACGGGTCTAAACAAGTCGAAAAAGTGCCCGTTTAAGCACATTTACACGCTTTTGGTCGTAGTTTTCGGCTTTGTGCTCTTCCGCGCGGGCACGCTCACGCAGGGATTTTCCATCATCCGCGCGATGCTGACAGGTATCACACTGCAAGAGGCAAGCACTGTTTTGCTCAGAACGAACATCAGCCGCTACGCGATAGCAATGCTGTTGGTTGGAATTTTGGCAATTTTGCCTGTATTCTCGCGTGTGGAAGAGAAGATTTCCCGCAATGTGTGGGCAGATACGGCAAAGATGATTTGGACAGTTATTTTGCTCGTGATTTGCGTGATGCAGGCGGCTTCGGGCTCGTTTGTGCCGTTTATTTACGCGCAATTTTAAGGAAATATGAAGCAAAAAATGAGTAAGAATCGAAAAAACATACTGTTTTTTGCCGCAATCATGGTGCTTTTTTTCATCCCGGTTGCATGTATGGCTATATTTGGGCCATCGAAAGCGGCATCAAACGAGGCGCTCGCATCAGCCCCAAAACTGATGCGCGGCGGAAAAGTGAATACCGAGGTTCTTTCCGACAGCGCGTCGTATTTTGACGACCATTTTGGTCTGCGGCAGGAACTCATCACCGCCAACTCGCGCGTGCGCATGGCGGTCTTTGGGGAGTCTGCGGTAAAGTCTGTGATTGCGGGCGAGGATGGATGGCTGTTTTTTGCCGATACGCTCGATGACTACACAGGTGCATCGGAGATGAGCGAGCGCGAGATTTTCTGCGCGGCGCGGAATTTGCAGCTGATGCAGGAGTATGCCGCAGACAATGATGCGCAGTTTGTCTTTACTGCCGCACCGAACAAAAATGCGCTGTTTGCCGACAAAATGCCTGCAAAGTATGAAAGATCGAAGCAGAGAAGCAATGCCGCGCGGCTGTATGACAAGCTCGGTGCGCAGGGCGTTTTATACTGCGATTTGCATGCGGTTTTCGATGACAAAGAGGATATTTATTATCACACGGACAGCCACTGGAACGGCTACGGCTCAGCACTGGCACATGATGCGCTGATGCAGATGCTTGGAAAGACTGCCGCTTTATCGCAGGAGACCTTTGTCCTTACGCCGTTCCCGACGGATTTGTATGCGATGCTCTATCCTGCTTCGAAGCAGTTTGAACAGGGACTTTCGCTTGCGCGCGAGCGGACATTCTCGTATGTCGGCACGGTGCGCAGTGCAGAAGATATGCGCATCGAAACGCAGACAGAGGGGCAGGAGGGAACCCTTCTGATGTTCCGTGACTCGTTTGGTAATGCCTTGCATGAGGATCTCGCAGAGAGTTTTGCCAGCGCGTGTTTTTCGCGCGCGATGCCGTATGACCTGACGATGCTGCGTGAAACCGAGGCAGATACGCTGATGATTGAACTCGTTGAGCGGAATCTTCCGCAACTGGCACAGAAAGCGGCAATTTTCCCCGCGCCTGTGCGTGCGGAGATTTCTGCGGAGGATTTGCTCAAAGTGCAGGCGGAGTGCTCTGCGCGCGAGGATAAGAAGGTCGTTGGCTGCGTATATTACACGGGCACGATAACTGGTGCGATTGCATGCGATGCGCGCATCTATCTTGAACTGGATGGCGCTTGTTATGAGGCGACACTGGTCGGTGAGCGCGGATTTGCGCTCTATGCCCCTGCGGCAGATAGCCTGCAGGTGCTGATTGGATAAAGAGCAGAGAAAAAGCCGAAGTCGTAAGGACTTCGGCTTTTTTTGTGGTTGGAGGACCTCTCAATCTGCTTCGCAGACAGCTCTGCAAAGGGAGAGCCAAGGCAGATGGGGAGATATGGGAACGGATGGGGGAGAGAGGGCATAAGATGGCATAGACCGCAGAGCGGTCAAAGTGGAAGGTGGAGTCTATGATGGCTTTTTGTGGATGTATGCACTGCTCCAATCAAGGACCTCCGTATCCTGCGGGAACGTTTTTGCCGATTGGCGGTACGTTTGTAGGACCGCAGGGACCGCAAGGCCCTGCAGGCCCGCAAGGTCCGCAAGGCCCTGCAGGCCCGCAAGGTCCGCAAGGCCCTGCGGGGACAGTAACGCCCGGCGCGGCGGTCGACGATCTGGAAGCAATGGCAACACGGTGTGAAGTGATTGCATCGATCAATGCGCTACTGGCATCGCTGCGTGCGGCTGGATTGCTGGAAACCTAAGATTAGCGCAGGATGAGCGGGCGCTTGGGAAGAATGTGTTGAGCGTGGCTTATCCCTGCAGAAAAGAAAACGGCATGCGCCAAATGGCGCATGCCGTATTTTTGTGATTACAGGTCGTAATATTTGCAGAACTCGGCAGGATGCGGAATTTTTTCGATTTCTGCCGCCTCACGGCGCTTGCGGGCAGTCCAAATCTGAAGCAGGCGCTCGGGGAAGACACCGCCGCAGGTGAGGTAATCATGGTCAGCTTCAAGAGCATCGAGCGCTTCGCCGAGCGAGGTGGGAAGGGCATCGATTTTTGCCTTTTCTTCTTCGGGCAGGTCAAAGAGGTTGAAGTCATAGGGTCCCCAACCGTTTGCCGACGGGTCAATTTTGTTCTTGATACCGTCCAAGCCTGCCATGAGGATGGCGGCATAGGCATAGTAGGGATTGCAGGTGCCGTCGGGGTTGCGGAGCTCAAAACGCTTGTGCAAGGGGGTTTTTGCATAGGCGGGGATGCGGATGACCGCGGAGCGGTTTGCCGTGGCGTAGCCGATGGTGACAGGTGCTTCGAAGCCGGGAATGAGGCGCTTGAAGCTATTGGTCGACGGATTGGTCAGCGCGCACAGGGATTTTGCGTGCTTTAAAAGACCGCCCATGAACCAATGTGCCGTCTGCGAGAGCTGGGCATAGCCATTTTCGTCATAGAACAGGGGCTTGCCGTCCTTGAGCAGGAGCATATGCACGTGCATGCCGTTGCCTGCTTCATTATGGATGGGCTTGGGAAGGAACGTTGCGGTGCGTCCATCCTGCGCGGCCGCGTTGCGAATGACATATTTGGCAATCATGGTGCTGTCTGCCATGTGCAGGACATCACCGAGCTCGACTTCGATTTCAAGCTGACCGGGGCCGCCAACTTCGTGGTGGTGGTATTTGACCTTGACACCGAGCTGGTCAAGGAGCATGCACATACGGCTGCGCAGGTCGTAGTATTTATCCTGCGGGGTGCCGATATGGTAGCCGCCCTTATGCGGAATCTGCGTGCCGTTGCCGCTGGTGACGGTGTTCCATACGGCCTCGTCGGTGTCGATTTCGCAGACGACACTGTCGGGTGTGGTCTGGAAGCGGACATCGTCAAAGACATGGAATTCAAACTCGGGACCGATGATCATTTCGTCGGCAATGCCGCTTGCGCGCATATATTCCACGGCGCTTCGAAGCACATTGCGCGGATACTGGTCAAAGGGTTTGTTCTCGGGACGCGCGATAATCATGGCATCGCCCGAAATCGAGAGCGTGGGCACATCGGCAAAGGGGTCGACCGCCGCGGTGGACAGGTCGGGCACGAAGACCATGTCACTGTTTTCAACAGGTGCGTAGCCATAGTTCGAGCCGTCAAAACCGATGCCGTTTTCCAGAATACCTTCGTCAAAACGCGCGGCGGGAATGGTGATATGACGCCAGCGGCCGTCGATGTCGGTCATTTTGAAATCGACCATCTCGATGTTCTGTTCTTTGTTAAGTTTCAAGACTTTCTGCAGAGCTTTGTTCACGGGGAGACCTCCTTTTATTTTGTTGCTATATTTAAATTGTGACAGATATTTGAAAAATGTCAACTGCTTCTTTAGAAAGTGTGTGCGCGGGGCGGGTTTTGTGCTATAATATGGACAAGTAAGCAAACAGGAGAATGGCGATGAAGCAGAAATTTACAGTGACGGGCATGACCTGCGCGGCGTGCAGTGCGCGCGTGGAAAAGGTCAGTTCACAATTACCGGGCGTGCGCGCGGTGGCAGTGAATTTGCTTGCAGGAAGCATGCTTGTCGACTATGACGAGAGTATTTTGTCGCAGGATGAAATTATCTATGCGGTGCAGAATGCCGGCTATGGCGCGGAGGTTTCGCACGGCAACGAAAAAATACGGAAAAACCAGGCGCAAGATGAGGCGCTGCGGGGCATGAAAAAGCGCATTGTTGTTTCGGCAATCTTCCTGGTGGTTTTGATGTATGTATCTATGGGGCACATGGTGCATCTGCCGCTTCCGCAGTTTTTAGATGGTGCGCAGGGCACGCTTGCCTATGCGCTGGCACAGATGCTGTTGACGCTTCCTATCGTCTTTATCAACCGCGCCTATTATCAAAAGGGATTTAAGGCGCTTTGGAACAGAAGTCCGAATATGGACAGCCTGATTGCGGTCGGTTCGGCCGCGGCGCTGATTTACGGTGTGGTAGTTTTGGCGCAGATTTTATT
>JAZUCN010000276.1:0-4206 GCA_045639205.1 Oscillospiraceae bacterium
TCATCTGCCTGATTGGCGGCGCCATCGGTATCGGCGTCGGCATCGCCCTTGGCGCGGTGGCAAGCAACCTGCTCGGCTACTCCGCCAAGCCCGATATTGCCGCAATTTTTCTGGTTGTCGCAATCTCGGTTGGCATCGGCGTCTTCTTTGGCTACTACCCCGCCAACAAAGCCGCCAAGCTCGACCCCATCGAAGCCCTCCGCTACGAATAAGCACAAGTCCCCTCGGCATAGCGCCGAGGGGATTTTCCTTGTCATTTCCGCACGAACCCTGTATACTGATAGCAAGAAATTTTTCGGGAGGAGCATCATGAATAATAAAAACGCCTCTGCCGGCGCGCTTTCCCACCTGCTCGGCATCGCCTGCATCGCGCTTTGCGTGTGGCTCATCACCTCGGACCACGCCTTTTGGGCAACTGTCTGCTGTGTGGCGGCCGTCTGCTTCCTCACCAGTGCCAAAACCAAGGACTCGAAAGAACTCATCGGCGCACAAACGGCAGAATATCTCAAGACCAACCCCACCGCCAAAGACCTGGTCGACGAGGTCATCGCCTGCGCCGATGTCGATACCATCTTAAACAGCAAGGACTTTTCTGACCGCGGCGTAAACCTCGTTTCCATCGACCCGAAAGACGCGGTCAACCTTGTCCTCACCCGCGATTGCCTCTATGATGGCGTTTTTAACGGCTACCGCGCACCGAGCGACGCCAGTAAGGATGTCCGCTTCTGCAAAGGCGAGGAATTCCAGGCAACCCAGCGGGTGAAGATGGACGAAGGGCGCATGGCGGCGGCAGGCTATATGGCAGGCGGCCTTGGCGTGGCTGCGATGAATGTCGCCTCGGCACGGGAAGCCAACGCACAGGGCGGCGCCATCGTCGGCGTCAAATCGGGCAATCACCGCTTTATGCTCTCGGTCCGAAAGGACACCGCACACGTGTGGGCACTGCTCATCCGCAAAGACCTTGTGCAGAAATTCGGCAACCCCTTCGGCGCGTGCCGCATGCGTGAGGGCAAGTATTACAATGTCTATTACTGCCAGATCCTCCCCGCCGCACAGTGCCTGCAGTCTGCAAATGAAATGACCGCGATGCTCCAAAAAATCATATTGGCAGCAAATTAACCGCAAAAATCGCGCTGGCCGAACTTGGTCAGCGCGTTCTTTTTCCCAGGCAGTTGCATTTTTCGCCATTTTCCGCTATGATATTCCAGTAATAGGCATCTGCCTGTGATGGTATTTTCGGCCTGTCTGCAAAGACTATACGGGGGTTCGGAACATGAACGACAATTTTTCCCGCTACGCGGCTTTTTTTGACTATATTTCACAGCCGATTTTCGCTGTGCAAGACGGTGAGGTCATCTATTGTAACCCCGCCGCTTCGCGCGCGCATGTCTGCCTCGGCGCAAACATCGACAGTTTCCTCGCAGACGATATGCAAACGCTTCCCGACGCACCTGCGCACTTGTCCGTTATTTTAAGCGGCGAGCCTTGCAGTGCAAGCCTGCAGAGTGTCGATGGCGTACAGTTGCTCATTGCAAACGCGCCCGCAGGCGATACCATGAGCGCTGACACGCTGTTTTCTGTGGCACAAAGCCTTCGCGCTCCACTGTCAAACCTGTTTGGCACAGCATCGACGCTCTTCCCCCTGCTGGAAGAGCTCGAAAATCCCACCGTGCAGGCGCAAATCGCCTCGCTCAACCGCGCCTTTTATCAACTTTTGCACCTGACCTGCAACCTTTCGGAAATGCGCGCCGCTCTCTCGGACGAACTGCCCCTGCGCTTGGAAAAAACCGAACTGTGCAACTTCTTCTATGACCTGTTCGAGCGTGTCCAGCCGCTTTGCAAAACGCGCGGTGTAACGCTCACCTGCAGCATCCCGCAGCAGCAGTTTTATGCTTGGATCGACCGCCAGCGCATCGAGCGCGCGGTGCTCAATGTGCTTGCAAATTCCCTCAAATTTACGCCCGATGGCGGCACAATTCAGCTTCGCCTGGAGCACACAAACACGAGCGCCATGCTCCGCATCACAGATGATGGCGAGGGTTTCGACCGCGAGGCGCTGGCATCTGCCTTCTCGCGCTATGACCGCCCACTGCAGCTCGGTGATCCGCGCTGGGGTGTGGGCTTTGGTCTGCCGCTCGTTCGCCGCATCGCCCAACAGCACGGCGGAAGCCTCATCGTCCAGTCCGAACCGGGCAAGGGCACCTCTGTCTGTATGTCGCTTTCCCTGCGCAAACCCGCAGAGGACGAATCCGCGCTGAACAGTCCGATTGCAACCGTCGACTATACAGGCGGCTACAGCCACATTTTGACAGAACTGGCGGATGTTCTTCCGCTTGAGGTCTATGACTCGATGAATGTCAATTAAAAAACGCTCCCCAACTCGGGGAGCGTTTTTTTATTTCAGCCTAAACAATTCTTCGGCATTTTTTCTTGTTGCCTTCGCAACTTCTTCCGTGCTGACGCCCTTGATTTCGGCAATCTTCGCCGCCATCAGCGGCACCATGGACGGATCGCAGCGCCTTCCTCTGTTCGGTTCGGGTGCCATATACGGGCAGTCGGTTTCAATGAGCGTGCGTGAAAGCGGAAGCCACTCGGCAACTTCCACCGCCTTGCGCGCGTTTTTGAAAGTAATCACGCCCGTAAAGCCGATATACCAGCCGCGGCGCACAAGTTCCTGCGCCATCTCAAGGCTTCCCGAGTAGCAGTGAAACACGCCATGCACATCGGGAAAATCATCCAAAATCTCCAGCGCGTCGCCATGCGCCTCGCGCTCGTGCACAATCACAGGCATCGAAAGCTCGCGCGCCAGTTCCATTTGCATGCGAAACGCGCGCTTTTGAATCTCGCGCGGCACATCCTCATAATGGTAGTCCAGGCCAATCTCACCGATGGCTTTGACACGCGGATGGCGGCAGAGCTCACGATACCGCGTGATGAGCGCGTCATCGACCTTGTCCGCGCTGTCAGGATGGCTTCCCACCGCGGCAAAAATCCAATCATTCTGCTCAGCAAGCGCGATAGACGAGAGCGAAGATGCTTCATCACAGCCGATATTCATCACGCCGCAGACGCCTGCCGCGCGAATTTTCTCCAGCACCTCCCGGCGATCATCGTCAAAACGGCGATCATCGAGATGCGCGTGCGAATCAAAAAACATAGAAAACTCCTTTAGGAATTCTGGCTCAGCCAAATAAGCAGTACCGCGATATCACTCGGCGAAACACCCGAAATGCGCCCTGCCTGCCCAACGGAAAGCGGCTTTATCTCGTTGAGCTTCTGCCGCGCCTCCACGCGAAGTCCCGCAATCTGCATGTAGTCGACATCCTGCGGAAGCAGGCGGTCTTCTTCCTTGGCAAATTCCTCTACCTGCTTTTGCTGACGCGCCAGATAGCCCGCGTACTTCAGTTCAATCTCCACCGCTTCGCGCACGACCTTGGATAGTTCGGGTCTTGTCTTGTCAAAAGGCGCAAGGTCATCATAACTGATCTGCGGTCTGCGGATGAGGTCACTCAAACGCGCAGAACCCTTGATTTTTGCCGTACCCGCCCGCTCAAGCATCTCGTTGAGGGCATCACTCTCTGCAACACCCGTCGACTCCAATCGCGCGAGCTCGCGGTCCACCGTGCGGTATTTTTCCTCGACCTTCGCGTATTCTTCCTCGCTCAAAAGCCCAATCTCACGCCCGATGTGCGAGAGTCTGCGGTCGGCATTGTCCTGCCTGTGAAGCAGGCGATATTCCGAGCGCGAGGTCATGATGCGATACGGCTCATTCGTGCCTTTCGTGACCAAATCGTCAATCAGCGTGCCGATATAGCCGTCACTGCGCCTTAAAATCACAGCATCCTTGCCCTGAATCTTCCGCGCGGCATTCACGCCCGCAACAAAGCCCTGCACAGCCGCTTCTTCATAGCCCGACGAGCCGTTAAACTGTCCCGCGCCGTAAAGCCCGGGAATTTTCTTGCTCTCAAGTGTCGGCAGAAGTTCGGTCGGGTCAACGCAGTCATATTCAATCGCGTACGCAGGACGCATCATCTGCGCCCGCTCCAAGCCCTTGACCGTATGCATCATCTGTAACTGCACATCAAGCGGCAAACTCGAAGAAAGCCCCTGGATATACATCTCATCCGTATCCAGGCCGCAGGGCTCAACAAAGAGCTGATGACGCGGCTTGTCGGGGAAACGGTCAATTTTCGTCTCGATGGACGG
>JAZUCN010000277.1:0-1688 GCA_045639205.1 Oscillospiraceae bacterium
GTGTCGGATTTGCGACCAGCAAAAGTCCCGACAGGCTCATCGGCGTTTCTCGGACGCCTCTTGCAAAGAGCATCAGCGGTACTGTCGTGACCAAGCCCGTCATCGGAATGAGTATCCATTGCCAACCGTGCAAGACACCGATAGCACCTGTACCTTGGCACTCTCTGTAAATCAAAAACGCCAGCGCAAGCGGCGCAACAGTCAGCGTTTCGAAAAACACCGACGCACCTGCCGACACATGCACCCCTTTTTTGATCACCCCGTAAACGGCAAATGTTCCGCCGATGATGAGTGCGATCCACGGGATCTGCCGATAACGGATGATGGTAATGAGCAGACCCAGAAGCATCAGTCCCGCCGCGACCCATTGCAGTTTCGTCATCTTCTCACGGAAGATGACTGTCGCAAAGAGGACCGACAGCACGGGACTCATGTAATATGCAAGACTTGCATCGATCACACGCTCCTGCTGCACCGCATAGATGTACACACCCCAGTTGACGCAGATCAAAATGCCTGCGGCAACGAGTTTTTTCAGTTCCGCGCGGTTGCGGAATGTTTCTTTGATCTCTGCCGTTTTCCCCTGTAAAGACAGGATCAGCGCCGCAAAAATCATGGAAAACAGCACACGACAGCCAAGCTGATAGACGGAATTGACCGCCTGCAACTGATGCCAAAACAGCGGCAGAATACCCCAAAGGACATAACATCCCAAAACATACCATGCGCCTTTTTTCATGTTGCGCTGTCCTCGCTTTCTTTCTTTGCTCCGCTTGCTGTGTCGATGCCTGCGGCATTCTGCAGACCGAGGCGTTTGACGGCATCCTCGCGCATTTTATACTTGAGCACCTTGCCTGCGGCATTCATCGGGAAGCTGTCGACAAACTCAATATAGCGCGGCACTTTGTGTCTTGCAAGGCGGCCTGTGGTAAATACGCGCAGGTCGTCTTCGGTGATTGTTTCGCCGTCTTTGAGCACAATGCAGGCCATAATCTCTTCGCCATATTTTTGATCGGGCACGCCGATGACCTGCACATCGCGTACGGCAGGATGCGTATAAAGGAATTCCTCAATCTCCTTGGGATAAATATTCTCGCCGCCGCGGATGATCATATCCTTGAGTCTGCCTGTAATGCGGTAGTTTCCGTTTGCATCGCGGCAGGCAAGGTCGCCCGAGTGGAGCCAGCCTTCGCTGTCGATGGTCGCGCGGGTCGCTTCGGGCATTTTATAGTAGCCCTTCATGGTGTTATAGCCGCGCGAGCAGAATTCGCCGTCCATACCGTCTGGCAGTTCTTCGCCCGTTTCGGGGTCGATGATTTTGCACTGGATATTGGGGAAAGCGTGACCAACCGTGTCACAGCGCACATCGATGGGGTCATCCCACGCAGACATCGTACTGCCGGGAGCAGATTCTGTCTGTCCGTAGACGCTGACGATGCCGCGCATGTTCATCTCATCGGGCTGTGCGGCGCGGCGCATCAAATCAGGAGGACAGCCCGCGCCTGCCATGATACCTGTACGCATATGCGAGAAATCCGTCTTGCGGTAATCGGGGTGGTTGAACATGGCGATGAACATCGTCGGCACGCCATGGAAGCAGGTGATGCGCTCTTGATTGATGCAGGCAAGCGATGCTTTGGCAGAGAAATACATCAAGGGACAAAGGGTCGCGCCGTGTGTCATCGCCG
>JAZUCN010000278.1:0-2375 GCA_045639205.1 Oscillospiraceae bacterium
ACATATATGATCCCCTTTCCTCGCTGGACGCGGACGCTTTCGTCCTGCCCACAAATTACATACATTAATTATTTACAGACAGTATCATACTATAGCATAAAATCCTGTATTTGCAATCTTAAAATGCATTTTTTTGCAAAAAATTTTTGTAATTTGTGGGGAAATTTCCGAAAATGACTATTTCGGACTGTGTTTGGGGATGCGGATGGTCAAAATGATCTCCTGTTCGGTCTCCTGCTGGTCGCTGCAGGCGCTGATTCCAGCGCTTCGCACGAGGCGCAAATGGTGGTGGACAGCGTTGAGAAACACGCGCGCATCGCGCAGAAGAAAACTGCCAAGTTCGCGCTTTGGCACAGGCGGGTGGAGCAGGGCTTCGATGTACTGTTCGGTGCGCGCGACAGACCAGTTGCCTTCTGCGATTTTTTGGGCGGTCTGCAGTTGTGATGACGCATCAGGCAGGCGCAGAAGCGCTCGCGCGTGCCGCTCGGAAAGCGCGTGTTCACGCAGAGCGGACAGCACAGCGGGAGAGAGTTTTAAAATCCGCAGTTTGTTTGCGATCGCGCTCTGGCTTTTTCCAAGGCGGCGCGCGGCCTGCTCCTGACTCAAATGGTGTTGCCGTATTAAGCGCAAAATACCTTCCGCCTCCTCGATGAAATCAAGGTCGCGGCGCTGGAGGTTTTCAATCAGCGCCAAAAGCCCCGATTGTTCTTCGTCTACGGACAGCATGATGCACGGGACTTCCCGCAAGCCTGCCAATTTTGCCGCGCGCAGACGGCGCTCGCCTGCGACAAGCTCAAAATTTGCCCCGCGGCGGCGAATGGTCAGCGGCTGTAAGATGCCGTGTGCGGCGATGCTTGCCGCAAGCTCCTGCAGGGCTTCCTCGTCAAAAATGCGGCGCGGCTGGGCGGGATTTGGGCGAATGAGTTCGGGCGGTAGAAACAGAATTTTTGTGCTTTCTATGATGCTTTGCGGCTTTTTTGCGACCATGGCTTGTCCTCCGATGCGCGTTGTAGCACCATTGTAAGACGCAAAGATTAAAAAAACGCACGAAAAAAACGCCCCGATGGGGCGTTTTTTGGGATTTATCCTTTTAATACGCGCAGACAGTCGCAAAGCGCTTCGCGCAAAGCCTCGGCATCGGACAATTCATTTTCCGCGCACAGCGAGATGCGCACCGAGCCGTCAATCACAGCAGGCGGCAGGTGCATCGCCTCAAGCACGTGACTGCGGTGACCACGCGAGCAGGCAGAACCGGCCGATACATAAATGCCGTGGTCTTGCAGGCAATTGATGATGCCCTGCGAGCGAAGCCCGGGCAGAGAAATATTGACAATGTGCGGCGCGTCGCCCTTGCCGATGAACACAAGACCGGGAACGCTCTGCAGCGTTTCGCGAATCTTATCGCGCAGGGCGGACATTTTTTGAATGTCCTGCTGCATGGTCGCAAACTGCGCCTCGCATGCTGCGCCAAAGCCGACGATGGCAGGCAGAGCTTCCGTACCCGAGCGGAAATTGCCTTCCTGTCCGCCGCCGTGAAGATAGGCGGGAAGCGACAGATTCGGGCGGATATACAGCGCGCCCGCGCCCTTGGCGGCGTGGATTTTGTGACCCGATACCGTGATGAGGTCAGCACCTAAAGTCTTTGCGCGGAAAGGCGTTTTGAAAAAACCCTGCACCGCGTCGGTGTGAAACAGCGCCAGCGGGCTCTTTCTGCGCGTGGCGCGAATCATCTCGGAAATGGGCATCACCGCGCCCGTTTCGTTGTTGACCATCATGATGCTGACGAGGATGGTATCGGAGCGGAGCGCTTCGGTCAATTTTTCTACGCTCACATAGCCTGTTTCATCGGGCTGAAGGTAGGTGATTTCAAAGCCGCGCGCGGCGAGTTTTTCCATCGGGTGCAGTACCGCGTGGTGCTCGACGGCGGTGGTGATGATGTGTTTTCCGCGCTTGCCGAGGCGCTCGGCTGTGCCAAAAATCGCCCAGTTATCGGCCTCGGTGCCGCCCGAGGTGAAGAACACGCGCGCAGGCTCTGCGCCGAGGGCTTTTGCCACGCGCTCGCGGGCGAGTTTAAGTTGGTGCTCGGCATCAATGCCAAACTGATGCACAGATGAGGGGTTGCCCCAACAGGTTTCGAGCATTTCATGCATCGCCTCCACGCAGGCAGAACAAGGCTTGGTGGTGGCGGAATTGTCAAGATAAATCATGGAGTATCCCTTCTTATTTTCCAACGCAGAAGCGTTCAAAAATGCGGTTTGTGATGTCCTCACGCATGGTGCGTCCGCTGACCTCGCCAAGGGCGAGCATGGCGGCTTCCACATCGACGAGCACCGCGTCGGGCGTCATGCCAAGATGCATCGAGCGCTCTGCCGCCT
>JAZUCN010000279.1:0-2450 GCA_045639205.1 Oscillospiraceae bacterium
TCCGCATGACGGCATTTAAGAAAGCCGAAAATGGCGAAGCTTCGGTTTTGCGTCTGTTCAACACGCAGGCGGAATCGGCTGCGCTGAACATTGCGCTTTGCCCCATGTTCAAGCACGCAAAACTTGTGAATCTTGCTGAACGGCCGCTTTCGGATTTGGAAATCAAGGACGGAACAATTAAAATGGAAATCGGCGCGAAGAAGATCGTGACGATCGCATTGCAGTAAAAGGAGAACGATGATGGCAAAGAGAATTTTGTTCCAGGGTGACTCGATTACCGACTGGCATCGCAACCGCGAGGATTTTTACAGCATGGGTGAGGGCTATCCCGTTTTGGTCAAAGCGGCACTCGGTATGGACTGCCCCGGTGAATATGAGTTCATCAACCGCGGCATCGGCGGCAACCGCAGCGTGGATATCTACGCGCGCATCAAGGCAGATTTTATCAACCTCAAGCCCGATTATGCCAGCATTTACATGGGCGTGAACGATGCATGGCATGAAATTGTGTGGCACAATGGTGTCGACACAGAAAAGTTTGAGAGAATCTACTCGATGCTCATCGACGAAGTGCAGGCGGCTTGTCCTGATATCAAGCTGATGATTATCGCTCCTTTTGTACTGGAGGGTTCCGCGACGTGCAATTTTGAAGATATCCCAGACAGATGGGACAGATTTAAAATTGATGTGCCTGAAAAGGCGGCCGCGTGCAAGCGCATTGCCGAAAAATACAATTTGCCGCTTATTGAGCTTCAGCCTGCCTTTGACGAGGCCTGCAAGGCGGCACCTGCGGACTATTGGACCTATGACGGTGTGCATCCGACACCCTGCGGTCATGAGATCATCAAGCGCCTTTGGCTGGAGGCATTTGAGAAGATGAAATAAGCATAAAACCCGAACGTGTTTGCGTTCGGGTTTTTGTTTGCGGTGCTTGAATTTGTCGGTTTATGGTGGTATGATATTGCGGAATGTTTTGGAACTGGAGTACAGAGAACTATGAGCAAATCCATGGTCAGGGACCTGACAAAGGGAAGTGTGACGAAGACACTTCTGATCTTCGCGCTTCCGCTGTTTTTATCCAACGCCCTGCAGGCAATCTACAACATTGTCGACATGATTGTTGTCGGGCAGTATATCGGCAGAACGGGCATGTCCGCGGTATCGACGGGCGGCGATATTCTGCATCTGCTGACATTTGTTGCGATGGGTTTTTCGTCCGCAGGACAGGTGCTGATTGCGCAGGATGTGGGCGCGAAGAATTTTGAGCGTGTCAAGAAAACCATCGGCACGATGTTTACGTTCTTGTTTTTGGCATCGGTCATTATCTCGGTGGTGTGCTATTTGATTCGCGAGCCGATGCTCGGCTGGCTGAACACCCCCGAAGAGGCGTTCAAGTACACGATGGACTACACCGTGACGTGCATCTATGGTCTGGTGTTCATCTACGGCTACAACATCGTCAGCGCGATCCTGCGCGGCATGGGTGACAGCAAGCGGCCTTTTATGTTCATTATGATTGCGGCGGTGCTAAACACGGTGCTCGATATCGTGTTTGTCGCTTATATGGGTATGGAAGTGTTCGGTGCGGCACTGGCAACGGTTATTGGACAGGGCGTGAGCTTTGTGGTATCACTCATTTACCTGTATTGCCGCAGAGAAGAGTTCTGCTTCGACTTTAAGCTCGAATCGTTCATCATGGAAAAAGAGGCCCTCTCGCGCATCGTGGCGCTTGGCGTGCCGATGGCGATTCAATCGGCGGCAATCAGCCTGTCGAAGGTTGTGCTGATGTCGTGGATCAATCTCTTTGGCGTTGTCTACTCGGCGCTGGCGGGTGTTTACAACAAGATTAACACCATGGTTGGTATCGTGTCGCACTCGTTCATTGCCGCAGGCAGCGCGATGGTCGGGCAGAATCTTGGCGCAGGCAAGTATGACAGAGTGCCGAAAATCCTCAATGTGGTCGCGGTGTGCGGTTTTGTAATCTCAGGTGTTTTGACGGCTGTGATGCTGTTCTTCCCCGAGCAGGTATTTGCGGCGTTTACGACCGATGTGGAGGTGTTGGCGGTCGCCTCGATCCTCATTTGGCCGACGATCCTCAACTTCTTCGGTGCGGCTACGCGCAGCATCAGCTTCTCGATCATCAACGGTTCGGGCAATACAAAGCTCAATCTTGCCGTTGCGCTCATTGACGGCGTGATCAGCCGCATCGGGCTTGCGGCACTGCTCGGCTTTGCGCTACAGATGGAGTGCAGAGGTTTTTGGTATGGCGATGCATTCGCGGGCTTTGTGCCGATCATCATCGGCATGTGCTTCTACCTTTCGGGAAGCTGGAAACGGACAAACTTACAGAAAACGACATAATAAGATCCCCGCACCTGTGCAGGTGCGGGGATTTGTCATTTGTTGACGGCATCAACAAAGCGCACAAATGCGGCTTTGCCGTCAGGCGT
>JAZUCN010000280.1:0-4089 GCA_045639205.1 Oscillospiraceae bacterium
GCAACAAGGTTGGTTTTAATCGCAATGCACATGCCCTCACAAACCCAATCAAGACCGCCAAAGGGCGCAAGGACTTCTGCCAAAGCGCGCCTGCAATCGGCAGGTTCATAGGGAGCGCATGCAACAATACTCACATCAATAGACATGTTGACTCCTCCATCGGATAGCATTTCTTTATTTATATCACATCCGCCTTACGATTTCAAACATTGCCATCGGAGGTAAAAAAGAAAAGCTCTGCAAAATCAGCAGAGCCTTTCGCGTTACCAGTTGTACCGAACAACTTCTCCGTCAATTTCCCATTGCGCGGGTGTTTCGGTGTCGAAAATATCAACAGGCTTGAAACGGTGTTCTTCCTGAAAAACCGTGTATGCCCGCATAATATCACTGCGCTGATTTTCGCTGATATCATCGGAGCAGGAGACAAACAGCGGTGTGTTGCTGTATGAGAGCAGGTGAAGCCACTGTCGGTTTTTCTCCCACGGAATTTCTTCACCGCGGATACCGACACAGTCGGCATCGCAGAGATAGAACGCCTTGTGATGTGCAAGACGGAAAGCAAGGGTGTTGATGCCCATCTTCCTCGTGCGCGCCCATTCTCTGCCGCTTGTGTCATCGCCGATGCGGTTGAGCTCGACAAGACCTGCGCAAAGATGCGAAACTGTGTTACAGCCGATGAGGTACATATCGCCCGCGGCCTCTCGAATCAAGCGATAGAGGTCGAGGACAATCTCGGCATTGGTCTTTGTCTTGTCGTAAAAATGCCAATCATCAAACCTTGTGATGCGGTCTGTCAAATCCGTGCCGTATTCGCCAAACAAATCAACCGTTGTAAAATCATGCTTTAAAAGCTCGAAACCCCAGGATTTGATGCGCAGAATATCGTTAGTGATATATTGTTTGGTTTTCGGGTGCGTGGGGTCGAGATATTCGCGCTTACCTGCGCGCGCAATGCGCATGTCATCGCTAATTGCGGGGTCGACATTATGCAAAAGTCTGATCCAAATGCCGGGTCTTGCACCAAGGGTTTTCATCTCGGCGGCAAGCGCCTTCATATCGCCAAACTTCTCATTTGCAAGCCATGGACCGCAGCAGGGGGTCGGCTGCCAACCATCGTCAATAATCTGAAAGGGTTTGTTGTCAATGCCCTGCGAGAGTGCAACCTGCACTTTTGTATCGCGCAAAATCTCCTCACGACTGCTTCTGCCGTAGGCGTGATACCAGTTGTTTCCGCCATAGATGCGCTCGTTTGGGATGATGGGATCGTTGCAAAGAATCTTGCAGTAATCGTGCAGGCAAGCGGTCACATCGCAATTCTCATAGTCCTTGTAAACAAATGTGGCAAGATGGAGCGTCCTGCCGTCTAAATGGACGCCACAGCCGCCATTCCGGCAGTCAATGAGCGCAGTAATTCCTTCTTCTGTGTAGCGGAAGCAGATAAAAGCGTTTGGCCTTGTTTTGACGCCGAAACAGAAACTGTTCTTGCGGTCTGTTGCCAGGAAGCACCATGGCATATAGCGGTCATTTTCATCCAATGGCTTAAAACACAAATCGCCATAACTGCGCTCCCAGGCATCGGACAAAACAAGATAATCCGCCACGCTCTCAAAAGCCCATGTCAGCTCGATAAATTTGACCTTGTCGTGCTTTGCGGTAAGGGATAAATCAAACTGATTTTCAGCGAAATCGGCCTGCACGGCGGCATCGGAAACGCCGTTTTCGCAGATGATTCTCTTGCTGAATTTGCGCAAATCGAACATGCACCGCACTCCTTTTTCTTCTGTCGGTTCTTAATCCGATTATTGCCAACAGATGACCGAAAGTCAACAGAAAATTGCCGTTGACAGACGGATGAAGTCGAGGTTTACAAGTGCGTGCGAATCTTGTATAATAAGTTGTCAAATTCGCGAACGGAAGGAGGAGGCACCGTGACAGATTTGGAACTCGATCAGCTGATTTCGGAAGCGAAACAACTGCTCGGCGATGAGCCGAAAAAAATGAACGCGGATGATATACATATCGATTTTGAAAAGTTTTACGGAGAAATTCCTCCCGATGATATCGCCACTGCTACGAGTGATACGGACGAGACGATTCTGTTTAAGCCGCTGACGGCGTACGAACAGTCGCGTCCCGAATATCAGACGGCACGCCGCGAAATTTATGCGCAGGAACGCGAAAAAAAGCGCAAAGAGCGTGAGGAAGAAATGCTCGCGCGCGAGGCGCACACGGAAAAACTTCTGCGCAAGCTTGATGGTGAGAAAAAGAGCAAAAAGAAAGGCATCCTCTCTGCCGATATTCCCAATCAGCACGAATATGCCGAGTGGCTGTATGCCCAGGGTGATGATGAGCAGACGCGTATGCAGCGCGAAATGCTTGAGCGCAAGCAAGAGCCCGTTAAGGTCAAAAAGCCGCGCAAGAAAATCAATCTCAAGCCGCTTGTTTCGCTGATTTGTATTCTTGCCGCGCTTGCGGCTGTGGTATTTGTTTTGCCGCAAGCCCCGAAGGCAGAAGGCTCGCTTGCAAGAAAGGCGGGTACGGCGACGATTCTGCTTGCGGGTACGGATGCGGGCGGCTACCGCACAGACACGATGATGCTGATGAACTTCAGCAGAACGAAAGGCGCAATCAGCTTGGTATCCATCCCGCGCGATACCTTTGTTTACGGCGATTACTATGTGCCGAAGATGAATTCTGCCTACGGCGCGCAAAACGGCGGCGAAGCGGGCATGGAAGAATTGATGGCGCGTGTTGAAGAGGTCGTCGGTTTCCGTCCCGATGGCTATGTGCTTGTGAGCCTTGAGAGTTTCCAGGCGCTTGTCGATATGATGGGCGGCGTAGCATTTGATGTACCGCAGCCGATGAACTATGAAGACCCCGCGCAGGGGCTGTCGATTCACCTTGCCGCAGGCTATCAGCAATTAGATGGCAAGAGCGCCATGCAGCTTGTGCGCTTCCGCTCGGGCTATGCCGACGCAGATCTCGGGCGCGTGAGCGTTCAGCGCGATTTTGTGATGACAGCCATGAAACAGTGGGCGACGCCTGCCAATCTTTTGAGGCTTCCGTCGGCGATTGGTCTGCTTTGCGATTCGGTGCAGACGGACTTGTCGGCGCTCAATCTCATTTGGCTTGCGCAGAGCGCCGCGATGTGCGCGGATTCTGTTCACAGTGCGACCCTGCCGGGAACGCCCACAATGATTGCGGGCGGCTCGTACTATGTACTTGATGCCGAGGGTGTGGCAGAGGCGGTCAACGCATATTGTAACCCCTACAAGGAAGGAGTGCACGCGGAGGATTTGTACATCCGCGCAGGTTGATACCATGGTTCTCGACAGCACACTTTACAGCGGCAGGCCGCAAAATACAGCCGAAAGACTCCCAAAGGAAATCGCGTGCTATGACATGCTCGACGCTTTGGGCATCGCGTATTCGCGCGCAGACCACGAGTTTGCGGACACGATTGAGGCTTGCGAAGAGGTGGAAAAGGTTCTTGGCGAGAAAATCTGCAAGAATCTGTTCTTGTGCAACCGCCAAAAGACGAACTTTTATCTGCTGATGATGGAGGGCGAAAAGCCCTTTAAAACCAAGGACTTATCGAAGCAACTCGGCGTTGCAAGATTGTCGTTTGCCGACCGTGAGGATATGGAAAAATACCTCAATATCACACCCGGATCTGTGAGTGTGCTGGGTCTTATGAACGACACGGAAAACGCCGTTCAACTGGTCATCGACAAGCCGATTTATGAGGCGGAAATGCTTGGCTGTCATCCGTGCATCAACTCCTCGACCCTCGCGCTTTCGATGAAAGATGTTGTAGAAAAGTTTTTGCCGAAGGTGCATCACGAGCCCATCGTGGTGGATTTGCCGTGGCCCGAAGAATAAATAAAAGGCAAGGTCAAAGACCTTGCCTTTTGGTGTTTGCAAAAAAAGTCCGATATATAGGACAGTAATGCTGTTAGAATAGAGCCCAGTACTTCAGGCCATGTCCGTTCCCATGGTGAACGACATTTGACCATACTGGACTCTATGGAAGATCCTTGGATGCTTCAGCCAATGTCGGAGTCGCGGCCGCGGCGCGGGCGGAAGGGA
>JAZUCN010000281.1:0-3774 GCA_045639205.1 Oscillospiraceae bacterium
CTTGATTGGCTGTGGTTGGAGTTTGCTTGTTGCTGTCAGCGCAATCTGCATGGGCGCGCATTTCCTGACGGATGTTGTCTTTGGTTGCGCCATCACTGCGGGGCTCACCGCGCTTGGGATATATCTGTTTTATTTTAACCCAAGATGCTTCCATCTTATCTGGGAGTTTTTAGATTCGGGCGGTGAATTGCTCGTCACACAGGCGCAAACAGAAGATGTATAAGAAAACACCCTGCACATTGGTGCAGGGTGGTTGTTTATTGGATATGCGTGTGATTTTGAATATGCTCGATGCAGTAGCAATGATAGCCGTTACAGCGCGGGCAATAGCGGAATTCCAAACTCGGATACTCGGTGTCCGTCCGTCCGCAGACGGTGCATTTGTGGCGGTAGGGACGCTCGCCCGATTTGCTCTGATACTGTGCAGACCAGTTGGCGTTTGGCTTCGGCTTCGGCTGTGCGTTGCGCTTACGCGGACGGCGAATCTGCCATGTAACGGGAAGAATGCCCAGAATGTCACTGCCAAAGAAGAGGAAGTAGTTGAGCAGAACGAGAATCGGAAACAGCCATGTGAAACTCAGGAAATTCGTCAGGATTCCCGAGATGACTTCAAAGGCAGTCAGAGCAAGATAGACCCACGCCATATACTTCATCTTGATCGGAATGATGAAGAACAGAAGCACCCGCCCTTCGGGAATCAGGGTCGCGATGGCGAGAAACAGGCTGAGGTTGAGATTTGTTGCGCTCAGGCCGACACCCAAAATCAGCGCGGCGATTGCCGAAATGAGCATACCGAACAGATAATACAGGTTGAAGCGGAAACGCCCCCACTGCTGTTCAAGAATTCTGCCGAACTGATAGTAGCAGTAAAGAGAAATCAGACCAAGGAAGATTCCCGACTCCGATAGTTCAACGAGATATGTGAACACATAAGTAACGATTCGCCATACCTGCCCGCGGAGAATGGCAGAGGCAGAGAAGCACAGCCAACTGTAAACAATATAACTGCGGGTGAGGGCGGTGAGGGCATAGACGATGAGATTGCCGATGGCAAGCACAAGCATCAAATTGCCGATACCTTTCTCGCGATGTCTTAAACAAAAGCGCTCAAAGCGCCCACGAAGTTCATGCATTTTGTTATCCTCCAGTTGCGATGGTTTCATCATACCCGACAAACGGTTCCATTTCAATGGCAAAAATGTGAACGATTTCTAAAAAGTATAGGCAAAAACAGAAAAATCTAAACTTTTTTTCGTACAGTGGTTGACATTTTTCGTCGAACTCATATAATAATATCCGCAAGTAAATAGCCTTATCAAGAGTGGTGGAGGGAACGGCCCGATGAAACCCGACAACCTGCGTATGCAAGGTGCCAAATCCGGCGAAGTGATCGAAAGATGAGGGAATGGATTTCGTACGCTTTGCTGTCTGCAAAGCGTTTTTTTCATGCCCCCGAGGTTAAAGGAGAAAGATAGTTATGAGTGAAGAAAAGAGAATTTTTACATCCGAATCCGTCACAGGCGGTCATCCCGACAAGGTCTGCGACCAGATTTCGGACTCCGTGCTCGATGCAATTCTCGAGCAGGACCCGCATGCGCGTGTTGCTTGCGAAACGGCAGTGACCACAGGTATGGTGCTCGTAATGGGCGAGATTACCACAACGGCAAATGTTGACATTGCGCAAATCGCGCGCGATACGGTCGTGGAGATTGGTTATGACAATGCAGACTGCTGTTTTGACGGCAGAAGTTGCAATGTGTTGACGGCAATTGACAAGCAGTCGCCCGATATCGCAATGGGCGTTGATAATTCCTATGACGATGCCGAGCAGACAGGCGCAGGCGACCAGGGCATGATGTTTGGTTTTGCCTGCGATGAAACCAAGGAACTGATGCCCGCGCCCATTTCCTACGCGCACAACCTCACCAAGGCGCTGACCGAACTTCGCAGAAACGGCCGCCTTTCGTGGCTCCGTCCCGACGGCAAGAGCCAGGTTTCCGTGCAGTACGCACCGAACGGCGAAGTCGAGCGCATCGACACGGTTGTTGTTTCCACCCAGCACACGGCGGATATTGCCATCGGCACGCTCCGCGAGGCGGTCATTGAAGAGGTCATTAAGCCGAATCTTCCGTCGCGCCTGCTCGACAGCGACACGCGCTTTCTCGTCAACCCCACGGGACGCTTTGTCATCGGCGGTCCTGTCGGTGACTCGGGTCTGACGGGCAGAAAGATTATTGTCGATACCTACGGCGGCTATGCTTCGCATGGCGGCGGTGCATTCTCGGGCAAGGACCCGACGAAGGTCGACCGCAGTGCGGCTTACATGGCGCGCTACATCGCAAAGAACATCGTTGCCGCAGGTCTTGCAAGAAAGTGCCAGTTGGAACTTGCTTACGCCATCGGCGTTGCACAGCCTGTTTCCGTGCTTGTTGACACCTTTGGCACGGGTAAGATTTCCGACCATCAGCTCTCGCTTCTCGTACGTGAATGCTTCGACCTGCGCCCGGGCGCGATCATCAAGACGCTCGATTTGCGCAGACCGATTTACAAGCAGACCGCCGCTTACGGTCACTTTGGCCGTGAAGAACTGAATTTGCCGTGGGAGCAGACAGACCGCGTGCAGGACCTTCTGAAAAGAGCATAAGAAAGAATAGAAACAGAGCAGTCGAAAGACTGCTCTTTTTCTTGATTTTGGTCGGAAAGAATGTATAATGAATTACAGATAACATTCACTTGGAGGGGAAAGTTATGGAAAAATTCGCTCAGAAATTTACCAATGACAAGCGATCGGCTTTGGTCTTTGCGCTGATCTCGTTTGTCTGCACACTGCTTCTGTCGGTGCTGATCGGCAACAGACTCGCGTTTGCGCTGATGCGCCTGCTTGGATTTAATCTTGGCATTTTCTATGTTATTTTTGGCTTTGTGTGTGGTGTCGCAGGATTTATCCTTTCTTACTACATCTACAATAAGTTTATCGCAAAGTCGTATGCGGCCATCAAAGCAATTATTCCTACGGCGCTGATCGCTTCTGCTGTTTGCGCAGTTGTTTCCTGGCTGATCGATTTTGATGTGCTGCGCGAACTTGTTGAAATCGTTGTGCTGATGTTCTTTGCACTCCAACTTATCAAGAAGGGTCAGCTTCCTGTTGTTGCAATCAAACTTCCGAAAGAGGCAGACGGTGCACAGCAGGCAGAGCAGACTGCACAGACCGCGCAGACGGCGCAGGTTGTGGCGGCTCCTGTTCAGCAGGAAAGACCCGAAGATATGGACGGCATGTGCGCGGCTCTGCTTGGCGCAATCAGACCGTCGCTGAAAGCTCCGCTTACCGCCCAGCTTTGTGAGCCCGAACAGATGCAGATCACCTGCGTCAATGGCGAGTACACCGTTGAAGGTGTCGTGCATTCGCAGAACAGCTATGGCGCGATGATCGCCACGGACTTTACGGCAAAACTGCAGTACACAAACGGTGTTTGGGTCGTGCTGTCGACGAAAATCGGTGTCAAGAACGCGAAAGCCTACGCAAAGACCTTTGCAAGCAACTATATTGCCATCTCCATCTTCGTTGGCGTGATGGGCCTTTTGGGCTACTTCATTCTGACGATGATTGTTGGCTAAAAAACAACGAGCCCCGACAGGAAACTGTCGGGGCTTTTTTTATAGCAAAATGGGCTGAATCTGTTTGCCGTCAAGCGCAAAGCGGACAGTATCGACAATGCGCGAGAAGTCCGCGACTACCGAGCGTGGTTTGCCGTGCGGGGCATCCTGCCGCATGGG
>JAZUCN010000282.1:0-4116 GCA_045639205.1 Oscillospiraceae bacterium
AGATGGTCTGCCGAGCAGTCTTTGTTGTCCATGCAGAAGTAGCCCACGCGCATGAACTGGTAAGACGGCGCGGTTTTTGCGGTGCGCGATGCGCCGAGCGCGTCGAACTTCTTTGCCTCTTCGACCAGCGCCGCTTCGACCTTACAGCCGGTGAGCACCTTGAGCGATTCGGGATTCATGCACTCGAGGAAGTCCTTGTCGGGACCGTCGGGCTGGGCATCGAGGAAAAGATTATCATACAGACGAACCTCTGCATCAACAGCCGTCGCGGCATCGACCCAATGAATCGTCGCGCCCTTGACCTTGCGTCCGTCGGCAGGATCACCGCCGGGGGAGTTGGGGTCATATTCGGCATAAATCTCAACGATGTTGCCGTTTTCATCCTTCTTACAGCCCGTTGCTGTAACAAGGTATGCACCCTTCAGGCGCACTTCGTTGCCGGGGTACATGCGCTTGTACTTGGGAATCGGCTCTTCGAGGAAATCCTCGGCTTCAATCCAAATTTCGCGGCTGAAGGTGATCTCGTGCGTGCCCTGTTCGGGATGCACGGGGTTGTTTTCCACGGTGAAGGTTTCGGATTTGCCTTCAGGGTAGTTTGTGATGATGAGCTTGACGGGGTTCAGAACCGCCATCGTGCGCTCTGCGGTTTCGTTCAAATCCTCGCGCAGGCAGTGTTCCAGGAAACCATATTCAATCGTCGAGGAGACCTTTGCAACGCCGATGCGTTCGCAGAAATTGCGGATCGAGGCGGCAGTGTAGCCACGGCGGCGCAGACCGCAAAGCGTCGGCATGCGCGGATCGTCCCAACCGCTGACGCGATTTGTTTCGACAAGCAGACGCAGTTTGCGCTTAGACATGACGGTGTGGTCAATGCCGAGGCGCGCAAATTCGATCTGGCGCGGCTTGTGATAGGGGATGGAGACATTGTTCGCAACCCAGTCATAGAGCGGGCGATGGTCTTCGTATTCCAAAGAGCAAAGGCTGTGCGTGATGCCTTCGAGCGCGTCCTGGATGGGGTGCGCGAAGTCATACATCGGGAAGATGCACCACTTCGTGCCCTGGCGGTGATGGTTGATGTAGCGGATGCGGTAGATGACGGGGTCTCGCATATTGAAGTTGCCCGAGGCAAGGTCAATCTTTGCGCGAAGCGTGCGGCTTCCTTCCGGGAATTCACCGTTTTTCATGCGCTCAAACAAATCGAGGTTTTCTTCGACAGAGCGGTCGCGGTAAGGCGAGATGGCAGGCTTGCCGATATCGCCGCGATACTCCTTAAACTGTTCGGCAGTCAGATCACAGACATACGCCAGGCCCTTTTTGATCAGCTCAACGGCGTATTCATAGTCCTTCTGGAAATAGTCCGAGCCGTAATACAGGCGGTCGCCCCAGTCAAAGCCGAGCCAATGGATATCTTCCTGAATGGCATCGACAAACTCAGTGTCTTCCTTTGCGGGGTTCGTATCGTCAAAGCGCAGATTGCACAGACCGCCAAAGCGCTCGGCTGTACCAAAGTCAATGCACAGCGCCTTGCAATGGCCGATGTGCAGATAGCCGTTGGGTTCGGGCGGGAAACGGGTATGCACCTGCATACCTTCATACTGACCGCCTGCGGAAAGATCCTCTTCGATAAACGCATCGATAAAATTCTTTACTTCGGGTGTTTTACGTGCTTCTTCCATGGGAAAGCTCCTCCCGTGAGATTGTTTCATAGATTTCACTATTATAAACGAAAAAATGTCAAATCGCAACGGGCAAATGTTCTAAATGCGTTTTCTCGCGAAAAAACCTGTAAAATGAAAATTGCCTCTTTTCAAGATGCAAAAAATATTATAGAATACGAAAAGAAATGAAAGAAAGATTGAGGAGAGTTTGTTCGATGAATGCACCGATGTATAAACGCGTCCTGCTGAAAATCAGCGGTGAGGCACTGGCAGGTGAGAAGCATCGCGGTCTGGACTTTGATGTCATCGGCGGTGTGTGCGATGTGGTCAAGAAGTGCGTCGAGCTCGGCGTGCAGGTCGGCATCGTTGTCGGCGGCGGCAACTTCTGGCGTGGCGTGAAAGACGGCGGCGGCCGCATGGAGCGCACGCGCGCAGACCATATGGGCATGCTCGCAACGGCAATCAACTGCCTGGCAATTGCAGACTGCCTCGAACAGCGCGACGTTCCTGTTCGTGTACAGACAGCAATTGAGATGAGTAAGATTGCAGAGCCGTATATCAGAAGCCGCGCAATCCGCCACTTGGAAAAAGGCCGCGTGGTCATCTTCGGCTGCGGTACGGGCAACCCCTATTTCTCGACCGATACGGGCGCGGTTCTGCGCGCGGCGGAAATTGAAGCAGATGCGATCTTGCTTGCCAAAAATATCGACGGCGTTTACAGCGCAGACCCTGCCAAGGATAAGACGGCTATCAAATACGATGCAATCACATACGACGAAGTGCTTGCAAAGCACCTTGCCGTTATGGATACTACCGCAACATCTCTTTCCATGGATAATCATATTCCCGTTCAGGTCTTCGCACTGAAGGATCCGGAGAATATTCTCCGCGTTATCATGGGCGAGCCGATCGGCACGATCGTTAAGGAGGAAATCTAACATGGCAGAACTGAAAGAATTCGAAAGAAAAATGGAACGCACACTGGATGTGCTCGCTGCCGATTTTGCAGCTGTTCGCGCCGGTCGTGCCAATGCACAGGTACTTGACCGCATCACGGTAGAATACTACGGCACCGAGACGCCGATCAACCAGGTTGGCACGATCTCTTCGCCCGATGCAAGAACGCTCGTCATCCAGCCGTGGGACGGCTCGCTGTTGCGTGCAATCGAAAAGGCAATCCAGACTTCGGAACTGGGCATCAACCCGCAGAACGACGGCAAGGTCATCCGCCTTGTTTTCCCGCAGCTGACGGGGGAGCGCCGTAAGGATCTGACCAAGCAGGTCAAGAAGTACGGCGAAGATGCCAAGGTTGCTGTCCGTAACGTTCGCCGCGATGCTGTTGACTTCGTCAAGAAGGCACAGAAGAAGGGTGAAATGACCGAGGACGATCAGAAGAAGGCCGAAAAGGACATTCAGGACCTGACCGACCGCTTCACCAAGCGCATCGATGAGATGTGCGCCAAGAAAGAAAAGGAACTCATGGAGCTCTGATTCCAAAGACAGTTTCGAAGGCCGCCCATGTGGCGGCTTTCGTTTTCGAGGTTTATTATGTTGGGACTCAAGAAAAAACATCAAACAACGCAGCAACTGCCGCCGCCTGCGCATATTGCCATCATCATGGACGGCAACGGACGCTGGGCAACCAAGCGCGGACTTCCGCGTACGGCGGGTCACGCCGCAGGCAGTGAAACCTTCCGCCGCATCGCGACCTATTGCCGCGATATCGGTGTGAAACATCTGACGGTTTACGCTTTTTCCACGGAAAACTGGAAGCGCTCGGAAGAGGAAGTTTCCGCGCTCATGCGCCTGTTTGACCAGTATCTGCACGAGGCGATTGAGAAGATGGAAAAAGACCACATCCGTCTGCGCGTGCTGGGCGAACTCTCGCGCATCAGCCCCGAACTGCGCGCACTGATCGAGCGTACGGATGAAATCTCTACCCACTATGACGGATTCCAGGCCAATATCTGTATCAATTACGGCGGGCGCGATGAAATCGTGCGCGCGGCGCGCGAATTTGCACAGCGCTGTGCTGATGGCAAGGCGAATGCGCAGGAACTGACGGAAGATGTATTCTCGCAGTATCTCGATACGAAGGATATTCCCGATCCCGAACTTATCATCCGCCCGTCGGGCGAACTGCGCACATCCAACTTCCTGCCGTGGCAGTCAACTTATTCGGAGTATTATTTTACCGATGTTCTTTGGCCGGATTTCTCGCCGCAGGATATTGAAAAGGCGATCCTCGCCTTTAACGGTAGAAATCGCAGATTCGGAGGTGTGAAGCCTTGAAAACCAGAATAATTGTGGGAGTGAGCCTGCTGCCGCTGCTGCTGCTTGTGGTGCTTGCATGTCCTGCATGGGCAACTACATTGTTGGTTGCAGCTATGGCGGCAGTTGCCGCTTGGGAATTACTCCACACCGCTCGCTATGCCCCGCACATTCGGATTATCATCTA
>JAZUCN010000283.1:0-9632 GCA_045639205.1 Oscillospiraceae bacterium
GAACATGCCATCGCGGTAATGATCCCAGTGACCCGAGATGCGATACAGATCGCGCTTTGCCATGAGCGGGGTCTTGGTCAGCATGTAGCCGCGCTTCTGCTCTTCGTCTTCGATCCAGCGCTGCAGGGTCTGAACGGTGCGAGCACCCTTCGGCAGCAGGATGGGCAGACCCTGGCCGATGCAATCGACCGTGGTGAAGTATTCCAGCTCGCGGCCGAGTTTATTGTGGTCGCGCTTAAGCGCCTCTTCGCGCTCTGCAATATACGCGTCGAGTTCTTCCTTCTTCGGGAACGCAACGGCGTAAATTCTCTGAAGCATCTTGCGGTTGGAATCGCCGCGCCAGTATGCGCCGCAGCACTGCGTGAGTTTGATGGCATTGCCCTTGATGCGGCCCGTGGAGTCCAGGTGCGGACCTGCGCACAGGTCAACAAACTCGCCCTGACGATAGAAACTCATAACAGCATCTTCGGGCAGGTCGTTGATCAGTTCGACCTTGTAGGGTTCTTCTTTTTCTTCTGCAAAAGCGATGGCCTCTTCTCTCGGCAGCTCGAAGCGCTCAAGCTTCAGCTTCTCTTTGCAGATTTTGCGCATCTCGGCTTCGAGCGCATCCAGGTGCTCCTGCGTAAAGTTGAACGGAGCATCAAAGTCATAGTAGAAGCCATTGTCGGTCGACGGACCGATTGCCAGTTTGACCTCGGGATACAGGCGCATGACAGCCTGTGCCAGCACGTGCGAGCAAGTATGCCAGTAGGTTTTGCGGTACTGCTCGTTTTCAAAGGTGAATTCGTTTTCGCTCATTAAGATAGCCTCCTTTAGATTTGGGGCAGAAAAAATCCCACCCCTGACATGGTTCAGGGGTGGGATACAATTTGTATTCCACGGTTCCACCCTGCTTGCAGTCATCAGACTGCCGCTCTCGGCCTCTGTAACGGGAGGACCCGATACCGCTTACTGTTGTTCGGCAGTATGGCTCGGAAGGGGTAATGCAGCAGCGGTCGTCAGGACTCTTACACCGGGTGAATCCCTCTCTGTTACGCCGTTTTGCGGCATCATATCTTCTTCAACGCCTTTTTCGCCATATAATATAGCATGTTTGCCCGAGGCTGTCAATTTTCAATTTCGAAATCAATTCCGTATCATTTTGTAACTTTTTTATCGACATTCTTTTTGTTTTTTTAAAATTCTACGACAACTTTCCACATCTTGAAAACATCCAAAATTTTCTTTTTTTCAAAAATGTTGTCGATTTTTATCCTGCAGAATAATTATGCTTGACTTTTTTGGCAAAATTGTTATAATGCATACTGTCGGCTCTAATGCATATATTGTAACGGTTTTGTAATCATACAAAAACCAAGACCGAAAGGAGGCTTTTTATGAAGCTGCCATTCAAAAACAGAAATCATATCCCGCCCGCAGTTTTGATCGTGATGCTTTGCGTAAGCCTGATCCTGACGGGTGCGGCACTTGCCGTAGAATCTGCCCCCGAAACTGTGGAGGCAACACCCATCGAAACCGCCGCTGTAGAGCTTGCGAAGGCCGCTCCTGTGGCAAAAACCGAACCGACCGAAACAGAAGCTCCTGCTGAAGACGAGCTTGAGATCCCGAATCCTGAAGATCTTCAGTTGGTAGACCACTTTACCGCTACTGCCTACTGCACAACAGGCACAACCGCAACGGGTACATACACCACGCCCGAGCGTACGCTCGCGGTCAATCCCTACAAGATTCGTCTTGGCTCGCATCTGTACCTGTTCCTCGAAGATGGCACCTACGTTGGTGACTTCTACGCGGAAGATACTGGCGGAAACATGTTTGCGCATCCGTACGTTGTCGACATCTACATGGGTGAAGATTCGTATGACGAGTGCATGCAGTGGGGCGCACAGCGCGTGACCATCTACACCGACCCGAAAGTTTCGTAAATACGGCATGATTGAAAAACCGCTTTTTGTCTGCTACAATAGCAGACGAAAGGCGGATTTTTTTATGGATCTTTGTAATATCAACGATATCAAGGCGTTGCTTTCGCGCCATGGCTTTCACTTCTCGAAATCCAAAGGACAGAACTTTCTGACGCAGAGCTGGGTGCCGCGCGAGATTGCGCAGGCGGCAGGTATTGACGAGACCTGCGGGGTGCTTGAAGTCGGTCCCGGCATCGGCCCGCTCACCGAGCAGGTTTGCGCGCACGCAAAGAAGGTCATCGCGGTCGAGGTTGACACGTCCTTGCAGCCCGTACTTGCCGAAACGATGGCAGGAAAAGAGAATCTTGAGATTTTCTTCCGCGATATCATGAAAACGGATATCGCCGCACTCGTGCGCGAAGAACTTGGCGGTCTGCGCCCGATGGCATGCGCGAACCTCCCCTACTATATCACCACCCCTGTGCTTGCGGCGCTTCTTGAGAGCAAGTGCTTTGAAGCGGTGACCGTCATGGTGCAAAAAGAGGTCGCACAGCGCATCTGCGCCGCGCCTGCGACCGCGCAGTATGGCGCGTTCAGCGTGTTCTGTCAGTATTATGCCGAGCCCGAGCTTTTATTCGATGTGCCCGCGCATTGCTTTATCCCCCAGCCCAAGGTCACATCGGCCGTCATCAAGCTCAATGTCCGCACCGAGCCCGTGTGCGAAGTGACAGATGAAAAGATGTTTTTCCGCGTGGTGCGTGCAGGCTTCTCGCAGCGCAGAAAGACTCTGCTTAATTCCTTGAGCTCGGGTTTTGGCGAAATTGGCAAACAGGAACTGTCTGAACTTTTGACCTCCTGCGGCATCGAGCCCACTGTTCGTGCCGAAACGCTCGATATCCCGACCTTTGCCGCGATTGCAAACGCACTGGCAGAACGCAAATAAGCCATGTATTACATTTATATGGTCCGCTGCGCCGACGGCAGTCATTACACAGGGCTTGCGCGATATTTGTGCAAGCGCATGAAAGAACATACAGAACGCACAGCCGCCTGCGCCAAATACACCAAAGCACACCCTGTCGTGGCGCTCGACGCCTTGTGGAAAACCGAAACGCGCGCAGACGCGGCAAAACTCGAGGCGTTTATTAAGCGCCTTAGCAAAACGCAAAAGCTCGCGCTTGTTGCCGATATGCAAAGGCTCTCACAGTTTTGCGAAGGCACGCTCGACGCATCGGTTTACATGCCGCTTCCGTCTATCACTTTGGAAGATTGCTTAAACGGCACATGGAAAGAAGCATAAAACACCCCGAACCGATTGGTTCGGGGCGTTTTTTATTTCTCTTTGCGCCAAAGCAGATAGGAATATACGCTCGGAACGAGAATCAGAACAAACAGGATTCCGAGGAACGCTTCCATCCGCAAACGCGGAAGCAGCGCCGTCAGCATCTGAAGCGCACCGCCAATCACCCACAGCTTACCTGCCATGCGATGGGTCTTGTTCCAGTTTTCCTCACTTTGCAGCGTCCACGGCAGTTTGATGCCAAAGGTGCGGTTTTGGCGGATTTTCGGCAAATAGTTTCCAAGCACCATAAACAAAAGTCCGAGAAAGTGCGGCAAAACCGTCAGCATATCAAAGTCTTTTCCAAACGCGGTCAGATACATCTGCGCGTTGACAACGAAAGAAAGTACAGGCAAAATCCAAAGCACGATGCCAATGACCTTTTTGCTCTGTTTGCCGATGCCGCCAAAATAAAGCTCCATCAGCGTGCAAAGCCAATGCACCAGGAACAAAAACCCCGTCGGCACGAACACCGCAAAAGCCTTGCTCGAAAAGCCATCGGGCATGCCGTCCGCGCCCCAATGCGTTGCCACCGTCTGCGGCAGGCTGTCCCAAAAGACGATGCCGACCGCAATTGGAAGCAGCACCAAAACGGAAGTCAGCGCCGCCTGCTTCAGCCATGTTTTATTTGTCATCGTCCGCATCTCCTTTCAGCTTGCTGAGCCAGAGCATGATCTCCTCCAGCACAGATACATTTAAATCATAATAGATAAACTTTCCCACACGCTCATCACGAATGAGGTCTGCCTCCTTGAGCACCGACAAATGGCGTGAGATGGACGCATCGGTCACAGGAAAATGGGCGCTGATTTCTCCTGCCGACAACCGACCGCCCTTAAGAAGATTCAAAATCTCCCGACGAATCGGGTCTGCCAGCGCGCGCAGGGTGTTTTGCAATGCCATGGCGCTTTCTCCTTTAACATTTAACCTAATTGTTAATTATAATACAGCACCAACACATCCCTGTCAAGAAACAAAAAATGGCATCCGATCGGATGCCAAAAAAGATATTCACAAAACAAGTCCGTTTTTGTCATATAACTCTGCCGCGCGGATACAGATTTGCGCGCACAGTTCAATCACCTGCGCGTCGATATTGTCCGCGGTGTCTTTGCGCGTGTGATAATACGGCTTCGGCTCATGGTCGACCGCGCCCAAGCCGCACGCAAGAATCCCCTGCCGGGAAAAGGCATCGGAGTCCATCGCTCCGGGATACGGCGGCGCTTCGGGAAGTTTGATGCCAAGCTCCCCTGCCGCTTTCTGCAGAAGTTTTCCAACCGCCTTACTTGAGCGTTGGAAGCCGTACATCCCATTGGTATAGACCATAAGTTTTTCGCGTTCGCGAAGCGTATCGAGCGCGATGACGATGGTTTGTGTTTCGTAAAACTCCGCACTATGCCTCTTGGCAAATGCCTCCGCGCCTCGAAGCCCTGCTTCCTCTGCGCCTGTAATCAGACAGCAAACTTCCGTATCGCAGAGTCTAATCTTGTTTTGTGCCAAATAGCGCATCACAGAAAACGCCGCATAACAGCCCGAGAGGTTGTCGTTTGCGCCGTCTGTCACGCGGTGACGGTTCGTAAAAAAGAACAGTGCAAGAAAAATTGGCGCAAAACCAAGCGCGATACAAGCCAGCATCAAACCTAGCCGCATCTGTTGCGGGTCCAGCGCCTGCAGTGTCAGCATTCCTGCCGAAAGTGCAAGCAAAAGCGCCGCGCCAGTCACGCCAAAAAGCACCAGCGGCATGGCAAGCCTGCCGCCAAACAGATAAATATAGCGAAATTCAAACGCCGCGTCGGCATGGGCGCAAAAAACAATGCGCCGTTTGGGCGGGTTCTGACTCTCACGCACCGCATAAACATTGTGCGATACTTTTTTCGGAAACAGAATATCCACAAACTGCCGATAACGGAAAAATTCAAACCACATGCAAAGCGCGGCAAACAGCGAAAGTGACAGCGCAAAGCCTGCCGCAGTTGCATCCATGCGGCGGACGGACTCCATCAGCATCGCAATGGCAAGCAGTTCTGCCGTCACGCACAGGCTGATCCACCCGAGAAATGCCCGCGGATGAAGCGAAAAATCTTCCACAGACACATGGTCTGCCCACGCAAGCAGGCGCTTTGCAAAAAACTGCTGACAGGCGTATTCACTTTGCGTGCCCGGCGAGCGTGCTTTGAAACTCGCGCTGGTGGTGCGGATGCCGTCTTCGATAAAGCGCTGTACGCTGTCCATGTATTCTCCTTAACGGTATTTTATCTGCGGCGGTCATTTCTCCGCACGCGCAAAAGCAGGCTTAAAAGTTGCATCGCGGAGACCGCCAGTGCCGCCACATAGGTCAGTGCCGCGGCGCTGAGCACTTTTCTTGCCCCGCGCAGTTCCTCCTGCGACAGGCGTCCGGAGCTTTCCAGCGCCTGCATGGCTCTGCGGCTTGCATTATACTCCGTAGGAAGTGTCACAAGCTGAAAGAGGGTGCTGAGCGAATAGAGCACCACACCCAGATACGCAAGCAGAATCATATTCTCGCTTGAATATGACAGAAACAGGCCCAGCAGAATGAGCGGCACAGAGAGTTTTGCGCCCAAATTTGTAATCGGGATAATCGCCGAGCGAATCTTGATCGGCATATACCCCACCGCATGCTGTACCGCGTGTCCGCACTCATGAGCCGCAACGCCGACCGCCGCCATCGTCTGCGCATCGTGCACGCTCGAAGATAAACGGATGACGTTGCTTCTCGGGTCATAGTGGTCGGTCAGTTCCCCGCTCACGCGCTCAATGCGCACATTTGTGAGCCCATTGGCATATAAAATCAGCCGCGCGGCATCTGCGCCCGTCATGCCGCAGGCAATGCGCTCGGAAGAATAGCGCCTGAATGTAGAATTGACGCGTGCGCTTGCCCACAGCGAGAGAAGCACCGCGGGAAGCACGAGGACAATGTAGGTCCAGTCCATGTAATACATTTTCATTTCTCCTTATTTTCTTTCTGCAGTTATTATAGCAGATTTCCTGCCAAAATATTGATGGGATTGTAAATTTTTCTCCAAGGCGCTTGACGAAGAATCTCTGTGTTAATAAGATGGAGGTATAAAAAGCAGGAGGTCCTGTTGGATGAAAAAAGAGCAGTTGATCGAGCGCCGCGCGTGGATTCGAGAAGAACTCGATAAATGTGTAAGGTTTTGGCTGGATCGCGGCATGGACAAAGAGCATGGCGGCGTGTATACCTGCCTTGACCGCAAGGGCGAGATTTACTCGACAGACAAGAGTGTGTGGATGCAGGGTCGATGCGCGTGGATTTTCGCCTTCTTGTGCCATACATACGGTGTAAAGGATGAGTGGCTCGCGGCAAGCAAGAGCTGTCTGGATTTCATGGAAGCGCACTGCATCAACCGTGAACTTGGCGACAGAATGTACTTTACCGTCACCGCCGAGGGCAAGCCTCTGCGTCAGCGGCGCTACTATTATTCCGAGGCCTTTTACGCACTGGCAAATGCCGAGTATTACGGCGTTACGGGTGAAGCCGAGCATCTCAAGCGCGCCCGCAAGGCGTATGAAATTTACTGGGATTTGAGCCACGGCGGCGCCGACCCCGTGGGCATGGGCCCGAAGACCATCGCCGAAACCCGAACAGGCCGCGGCTTCGGTCCTCCCATGATCATCCTCAATGTCACAGGCGTTATGATGCGCGTTGACCCCGAGCGAAAAGCGCTGTACGAGACGCGCGCCCAGCAGTGCGTCGATGAGATTTTCCGCTACCACGTCAAACCCGAGCTCAAATGCCTGCTTGAAAATGTCGATGTCGACGGCACGCCGCGCCTGCATTACACCGAAGGACGCATCGTCAACCCTGGTCACGATATCGAGGGCGTGTGGTTCATGCTCGAGCACGCACGCCGCACAGGCGACCGCGAGCTGGTCAGCAAATGCGCGCAGATTTTCGACTGGGCGATCGAGGCAGGCTGGGACAAGGAATACGGCGGTCTGCTGTACTTCATCGACTGCCTTGGAAAGCCGCCCGAGGCATACGAGCACGATATGAAACTCTGGTGGCCGCATAACGAGATTATGATTGCCTCGCTGGATCTGTACCGCGAGACGAAAGATGAAAAATATCTCGCGTGGTTCGAAAAAACCTTGGATTACTGCAAAGAGCACTTTGCAGACAGCGAATACGGCGAGTGGTACGGCTATCTGCGCCGCGATGGTCTGCCGACGATGCCGTCGACCAAGGGAAGCACCTTCAAAGGTCCGTTCCATCTACCGCGCGCGCTGATTCTGTGCGAGAGAATGCTCACCGAGCTCATAGAAGCATAAGAAAAACTCCCAAGCCAAATGCTTGGGAGTTTTTTATAAGAATGAAATCTTTGTAAACACTTGCTGTTATTACTTGCTATTATTCCCACAACATGGTAAAATAAGTGCCATTAAGGGAGTAGTCTGCACGCTGTGCGATGAAGTCAACACTCGGAATTTTCCTGGCTTCATCTTAATTGACGAGACTTATCTGCGGAAGTGGATAGGTATCGTCTTTTTTTGTGCAACCACAAAACATAAAATCCCCTGTTCTTGGTATCATCTTAACAACCGCAAATTTATTTTTGGAGGAATCGCAATGAAATTCTACTGTGAAGACAACGAAACTGTCTTACGCGAACTGCAAAGCACGCAAGATGGTCTGTCATCTGCTGAAGCCACAAAACGGCTTGAAGCAAACGGCAAAAACAAGCTTGCCGCGGCAAAGGGCAAGTCTATCATCCGCCGCTTCCTGGAGCAGTTGGCTGACCCGATGATCATCATCCTGCTCGTCGCCGCGCTCATCAGCGGTGTGCTTGCCGTTGTGGAAAACGAAAGCTTTGCAGATGTCATCATCATCCTCGCTGTCGTCATCGTCAATGCTGTGCTTGGCGTGTATCAGGAAAGCAAGGCAGAAAAAGCCATCGAGGCTTTGCAGGAGATGTCCGCCGCGACTTCAAAAGTCCTGCGTGACGGCAAAGTGCAAATCGTCCACAGCGAAGACCTCGTTGTCGGCGATATTATCCTGCTCGAAGCAGGCGATGCTGTCCCCGCTGATGCAAGAATCCTGGAGAATGCAAGCCTTAAGGTCGAAGAGGCCGCACTGACGGGTGAATCTGTCCCCGTTACGAAATTTATTGACATCATCAATCTCAAAGACGGCGAGCAGGATGTTCCGCTCGGCGACAGAAAGAATATGCTCTACATGGGCTCGACCGTTGTCTATGGCCGCGGCACTGCCGTTGTCACCGCGACGGGTATGGACACCGAAATGGGCAAAATTGCAGGCGCGCTTCAGCAGGCAGAAGACGGCGACACCCCGCTGCAGAGAAAGCTCAATCAGCTCTCAAAAACGCTGACGTGGCTCGTGCTCGGCATCTGCGTCATCGTCTTTGGCGTGCAGCTTTTCCGCGCAGGAAACTTCAGCTTCCATGATACCATTCTCCCCTCGTTCATGGTTGCCGTTTCGCTGGCGGTTGCCGCCATCCCCGAAGGACTCGCCGCTGTTGTTACAGTTGTCCTTTCCATCGGCGTTACCAACATGTCCAAAAGAAACGCCATCATCCGCCGTCTGACAGCGGTGGAAACCCTTGGTTGCGCACAGATTATCTGCTCGGATAAAACGGGCACACTGACGCAGAACAAGATGACCGTTGTTGACCATTTCGGCGAAAATGAGGCACAGATTGCCACCGCAATGGCACTTTGCTGTGATGCCGAAATTGACACAGACGGAAATGTCACAGGCGAGCCGACCGAGGCCGCGCTCGTTGTCTGGGCCGACAAACTCGGCATGAAGAAGTATGACCTCAAAAAGGACTATCCTCGCTGTGGCGAAGCTCCGTTTGACTCGGGCAGAAAGATGATGTCCACCGTCCACACGGCAAACGGCCAGTACGTCCAGTACACCAAGGGTGCGCCCGATGTCATCATCGGCAAGTGCACGCATTACCTCAAAGACGGCAAGCCCGCCCCTATGACAGAAGAGTACAAGCAGTCGATTCTGACGGCAAATAAAGCGATGGCAGACAAGGCACTGCGCGTGCTTGCCTGCGCGACAAGATTTTGGGACGCACAGCCCAATGATTTTGCGGCAGAGAACCTCGAGCAGGATCTTTGCTTTGTCGGCCTTTGCGGCATGATTGACCCCGTCCGCCCCGAAGTCAAGGACGCCATCGTCGAGTGCCGCGGCGCGGGCATCCGCCCGATCATGATTACGGGCGACCACATCGATACCGCCGTTGCTATCGCAAAGGAACTCGGCATCATCACCGATGGTACCTATGCCATCACTGGCGCACAGCCCAACGCCATGAGCGATGAAGAATTTGAGACCAAGTTCCGCGACATCAGCGTTTACGCGCGTGTCCAGCCCGAGC
>JAZUCN010000284.1:0-4947 GCA_045639205.1 Oscillospiraceae bacterium
TTCAAAGACTGTCAGCACAAGGCCAAGCCCGAAGGCAAGCGCGATGGCTGTCTGCATACATTTTTTGATGCGTTCATGCTCCTGCGCGCCATAGCATTGTGCCAGCACAACCGAAGGTCCCGAAGAGAGCCCCGTAAAGAAGCCGACAAGCAGATGCACCATGGCAGAGCACGAGCCGCCAACCGCGGCAAGCGCAGTCTTTCCCACATACTGTCCGAGAATGACCGAGTCTACCGTAGAATAAAACTGCTGCAGGAGCGTTCCGAGCAGAAGCGGCATAAAAAAGCGCAGCATGCCGCGGAAAATCGGACCTTGGGTGATATCCGCAGGGCTTTGCTTCAGCGTTTTTGTCATACTTACCTCCAAGAGGATGTCGATACTGTCATTATAAAAGTTTCTGCGCGCTTTGCAAGTGGATTTGATACGTTTTTTGTTGACCTGCGGCGCGGGAGGTGCTATACTGAAAGAGCTGTAAACAATCGAACACAGGGGCGCTGGGTTTCCGGCTGAGATTGCGCAACGCGCTTGTCCCTTAAACCTGATCCGGGTAATGCCGGCGTAGGAAGCTGATTCGTACCATACGAAGTTTCGTACTGCATGCAACGTCCGGTTGTTATGCAGTAATTTTATTTTTCGGAGGTTCGTATGAACAACAAAAAACTGACCTTGCGGTGTATCTGCGAGGGTGCCATCATGATTGCGTTGGCACAAATCCTTGGCTACATCAAGCTCTATCACCTGCCTGAAGGCGGAAGCGTGACCCTGGCGATGCTGCCGATGGTCGTCTTCTGCTGCCGTTGGGGCGCAGGCGCAGGATTGCTCGGCTGCACCATGCTTGGGCTTTTGCAGCTGCTGCTCGATGGCGCATACGCATGGGGCTGGGCATCGATTTTGTTTGACTATCTGATTGCCTATGGCGTGCTCGGTCTTGCAGGCATCACGCGCAAAGCGCCCTATAATGTCATCCTCGGCTCGGTGATTGGCTGTGCGGCACGTTTCGTCAGCCACCTTATCTCGGGTGTTCTGTATGTGGCAGGCACCACACAGTTTTCCATCTACGGTGTCGAAACTGCCTCGCCCTGGCTGTACTCGGCCATCTACAATGCTGCCTATATGCTCCCGAATCTCGTGATTCTGGCTGTCTGCGGTGCGCTTTTGGCAAAGCCGATGCGCAAGTATCTGTATGCAGAAGACCTGAAATAACAACAAAACCCCGAGGTGCATCGCGCCTCGGGATTTTAATTGTGAACATTTCTGAAATCCGTCGGAAATCGATTGACATAATATTTATTTTCCGATATGCTAAAACTAGAAATAAACGAGGGAGTGATGCAGGTGAAAAAGTTCCGCCTTTTTGGCATCTTGCTGGCAATTGTCGTGCTGTGTGGTTGCGGCGCGGGCAAACAGCAGGCACAAAGCCGCACCATCCAGGGTGAAATAGAGCGTATCGGTGAGAACTCCATCCTCATCGAACCCAACGACGAACGGGGCATCGGCGAGCGATTGGAAGTCGTGCTGGACGAAGGATGCGAGATTCTGAATCTGCAGGGAGAACCTTGCACGCTCGCGCAACTGAAAACAGATATGTATATCGAGGTTATCTGCACAGGAGATATCCGCGAAGTCTATCCGCCGCAGACTACGGCAACCAAGGTGCGCGTACTGCAGCCTGCCTTTGATGATGATGACGACAGAAATGAACACGAGCAACGCCCTGTTGTTCAAGAGCCGATTGCAGAAGAACCGCATGATTTTATGACTGCGGAGCTGGTCACGGAGGTTCCTGCCGAGGCAAGAAGCATTCCTTCGGACGAAACCGGCGAAGATATCCTGCTTCACACGGAAAAGAACCTTGAGCAGGTGCAGATTTTCTACGTGCAGTTTGATGAGGCAACCTCCGACTATGTCAGCAAAGAACTCGTGTGGACGAGCGATATGTGGAAGGCAGGCGTACCTCTGCACGTCCGCCTCGAATATACGAATGAAGAGCCTGCAATGGCCATCAGTTGGCAGGATGAATTTGGCGAGCGCGAGCGCAGACTCATTTGCCTGACGCACCTGAAAAGCGGCGCGCAGATTCAGCACGTGGCGTGGCTGATGCACTATGTTGTGCCGCTTGCGCCGACGGACATCACGCTTCAGATGCCGTATCACTACGATATGGACGGTGATGGACGGAAAAACTCCATTTCCCTGCAGCCGTCGTTTGCGCAGGATGGTACATATACATCCCTGCATATTACGCATGAGGATATGGTTTTTACCAAAGATATGGGCATCAGCACCGAGGTCGTCTGCTGGATTGCGGATTTGGACAAGGAATCGGGCGCGGAGCTGTATATCAGCGGCAAGGACAGCGAGGGAAAATCGCGTCTTTATGTATGGGAGTTTGACGAGGGTATCGAGCAGAGCATGCCTGCGCGTGAAGACGCGGTGCGCGATGCACTGGGCAATGCCGCCTTGAAGGGTCAGATCGAGACCATTGAACAGACGGTTGTCTACGCAAGGGGAACGGTGGAACTGTTTGGCACGCACGAAGGACAGATTCTCTACAGCTGGTATCATGAAAAGCTTTCGCCGATGGATGGGTTGTGGCTGTTTGACCAAGCCTATCCGATGACAACAAAACTGGCGCTGCTCGTGACCATGGAGGATGGCACACTGCGAGAACTGCCGGCAGGAACGAAAATTAATTTCTACGCCACTGATGCGGAGTCGCTGATGATGGTGGAACTGGCAGATGGCGGTAAAGGCTTGATTGACCTGACCAAGACCAAACAGGGCGTCTGGCAGATTGCGGAGAAAAACGCCGCAGACTATTTTGCATAACAAAAAACGGCTGCTTCAAAAGAGGCAGCCGTTTTGCTGTATATTAGAGATTTACGACATTCTGCGGCGTTTCTGCGAGGAATTGCCGCAGGTTTTCTACTGCCATATCCATCAGCCGCGCGCGCGTCTGCTTCGGCGCCCACGCAATGTGCGGCGTGATGAAGCAGTTGGAAAGCGAGAGCAGGGGATTGCCCTTTTTAGGCGGCTCTTCCTGCATGACATCAATGCCTGCCGCGCGGATTTTGCCGCTTTTCAGCGCGTCTGCAAGGTCCTGCTCGCAGACGAGCGGCCCGCGGCTTGTATTGAGTAAAATCACGCCATCTTTCATCTTTTCAATGCTTTCGCAGCAGATGATGCCGCGCGTCTCTTCCAATAAAGGACAGTGCAGGCTGATGATATCCGCGCGGGCGAGAAGCTCATCCAAACGGACATATTCCGCACCCTTTACATTCTGCGAGCGGCTGTTTACAATCACACGCATACCAAGCGCTTCGGCAATGCGCCCGACAGCCTGCCCGATGCGTCCGAAGCCGATGATGCCGAGGGTCATGCCGCAAAGTTCGGTTAGAGGGCTGTCCCAGAAGCACCAGGTATTTGCCTCGTGCCAGCGCCCTTGGCGCACGGCATCGGCGTGCTGACCGACATGGCAGCAGATTTCCAGTAGCAGCGCGATGGTATGCTGTGCAACTGCCTGTGTTCCGTAGCAGGGAACATTGCACACGGGAATCCTGCGCCGCTTTGCCGCCTCAACATCGACGATGTTATAGCCCGTTGCCAGGATGCCGATAAAGCGAACCTGCTCACATGCCTGTAAAATGTGTTCTGTGATGGGGGTTTTGTTGGTGTAGACGATTTCGGCATCGGCGATGCGTGCAATGATGGCATCTTCGTCATAAATGGTATCGTCAAAGACTGTAAGCGAGCCGAGCGCTTCAAGCGCCTGCCAGCTCAAATCGCCCGGATTGAGGATTTTTCCGTCGAGTACAACGATTTTCATAGCCTGTTCCTGCCTGTTTTTGTTTGATGGATGCATTATAGCAGGACTTTTCTGCAAACGCAATCTTGCATTCGACAGCAAAAGGGCGTAAAATAGAACTAGAATCAAGAGGAGGGATACCATCATGCAGAAAGAGCCGAGCTTGGTAATCATGGCTGCCGGTATGGGCAGCCGCTTTGGCGGACTCAAGCAAATGACCCCTGTCGATGACGAAAACGATTTTATTCTGGATTTTTCCCTGTTTGATGCATATCGCGCAGGTTTCCGCCGCGTGGTGTTTATCATCAAACCCGAGATGGAAGAAACCTTCCGCGCGCGTATGGGAAGCCGCGTGGAAAAGTATTTCCATGTTGACTATGTCCATCAGACCAAGGACATTTTGCCCGAGGGCTACAGCGTTCCCGAAGGCCGCGAGAAGCCGTGGGGCACCGGCCACGCGATTGCTTGCTGTCGCGGCGTGATTGACGGCCCGTTTGCCGTCATTAACGCAGACGATTTTTACGGTAAGGGCGCGTTTGAAGCCATCTACCGCTTCCTGACGGAAAATGAGGACGAGAACTGCTACGCAATGGTGGGCTACCGCTTGAAAAACACCGTGACGGAAAACGGCTCGGTGGCACGCGGTGTGTGCCAGGCGCAGGACGGCCTGCTGACAGGCATTACCGAACGCACCAAGATTTACAAGCGCGGCGACGATGCGGCGTATACCGAGGACGGAGAGACCTTTGTGCCGCTTTCGGGAGAGAACATTGTATCGATGAACTTCTGGGGCTTTACCAATGGCCTTTTGGACGAGCTTTGGAAACGCTTCCCCGCGTTTTTGGATTGTGCTTTCGCGGAAGATCCCATTAAGAGCGAGTATCTGCTGCCGAGTGTTGTTAATGACCAGCTGAAGGCAGGCGAGGTTCGTGTGCGGCTTCTGCCGTGCGAGGAGACCTGGTACGGCGTAACCTACAGGGAAGACCTTGCAGGCGTGGTCGAGGCGGTCAAGGGCATGAAGCGCGCAGGCGTTTATCCCCAGAACCTGTGGGCATAAGTACATAAAAACAAGCGGCACGCGTTTGCGTGCCGCTTTTCTTATTCATGAGGCGCCCAGTCAAGGCTTCTGCCAACGGCTTTAT
>JAZUCN010000285.1:0-2911 GCA_045639205.1 Oscillospiraceae bacterium
TCTGCTATCCAGGACTTGTGAACACCCACCATCATCTTTACCAGTATTTTTCCCGCAATCTGCCGCAAGTGCAGAATATGGAGCTTTTTGACTGGCTGCGCACGCTGTATGAGATTTGGAAACGGCTGAATACCGACACCGTTCGTCTATCGAGTCTTTGCGGTATGGCGGAGCTGATGAAAAACGGATGCACGACCTGCTTCGACCATCACTATGTCTTCCCTGCTGACGCAGGCGACCTGCTTGGTGCGCAATTAGATGCGGCAAAGACGCTTGGTATCCGCATGCATTTATCGCGCGGGAGCATGGATTTATCGAAAAAAGATGGCGGTCTGCCGCCTGACTCTGTGGTGCAGAGCATTGATGAAATTATGAACGAGAGCGTGGATTTGATCGGAAAATACCACGACACATCGTTTACCTCTATGAACAGACTTGCGCTTGCCCCCTGCTCCCCGTTCTCGGTTTCGGGCGAACTGTTAAGGCAGAGTGCCTTGCTTGCGCGCGAATATGGCATAAGGCTTCACACGCATCTTTGCGAGACGATTGACGAGGAAAACTACACACTTGAACGTTTCGGCATGCGTCCGCTTGCATACATGCAAAGCCTCGGTTGGACAGGAAATGACGTGTGGTATGCGCATGGCATCCATTTTACAGATGAGGAGCTGAAGTTGCTTGCCGACACGCAGACAGGTGTCTGCCACTGCCCTGTTTCCAACATGAAACTCTCTTCGGGAATTGCCAAAATTCCCCAAATGCTGAAACTTGGCGTTCGTGTTGGACTTGGTGTTGACGGCAGCGCGAGCAACGACGGCTCGAATCTTTTAGAAGAGATGCGCGTGGCTTATCTTCTGCACAGGCTGAACTCCAGCGCGGACGCGCCCGATGGCTACGAGATTCTCAAGATGGCGACAATGGGCAGCGCGAAACTGCTCGGCCGTGAGGCGGAGATTGGAAGCATCGAGGTTGGAAAGTGTGCAGACTTTTTCCTGCTTGACACCAGACGCCTGGAGCTTGCAGGCGCGTGTTATGATGCAAAGTCCGTACTGTGCACGGTCGGTGTCAAGGGCGCAGTGGATTACACGATTGTAAATGCCAAAGCAACTGTTAAAAATGGACGCATCATCGGCATCGACGAAGGTGCACTCGCGCGCGATGCGCAGAGTGAGATCACAAGGTATTTACAGATGTAAAGAAAAAACGCATCCTCATTGAGGATGCGTTTTTTGTTATGAATTGAGTGCAGGATTCATGAAATAGACATTCTTCTCATCCAAGCGCTCACGAAGCAGGCGCAGAGCCTCGCCAAAACGCTGGAAGTGCACGATCTCGCGCTCGCGCAGGAAGCGGATGACATTATTGACGTCTGGGTCATCGGAAAGGCGCAGAATGTTGTCATAGGTCACGCGCGCCTTCTGCTCCGCGCCCATGTCCTCAGTGAGGTCCGCAATAGGGTCACCCTTGACGGCGATCGTTGCCGCTGTCCACGGGAAGCCAGATGCCGCGGTTGGATACACACCTGCGGTGTGGTCGACAAAATACTGGGCAAAGCCATCGGTTTTTTGCTGTTCCTCGGTGAGGTTTCGCGTTAGTTGGTGGACGATGGTGCCCACAATCTCGAGATGACTAAGCTCTTCCGTGCCGATGTCGGTAAGGACACCCTTGAGTTCAGGATACGGCATGGAATAACGCTGGGAGAGATAGCGCATGGAAGCGCCGAGTTCTCCGTCGGGTCCGCCGTATTGACTGATGATAATGGAAGCAAGTTTCGGGTTGGTATTCTTGATGCGAACGGGATACTGAAGTTTCTTCTCATATACAAACATACTCAGCCCTCCTCGCGGTATTCCCAAGGCCATGGGTCATTCAGCCACTCATACTTGCCGCTTTGCGCTGATTGCATCTGGGTGAGCACGACACCGCTTTGCTCGAGCTGCTGTTGTGCCTGCTCATACATCTCGACATAGGTGTTAAAAAGTTCTGTCGCTTCCTTGTCAAGACGGTGCGTATCAAGGTACAAGCCAAGTTCCGTAATGGCAAAGCCCAGCCCCTGCAGTTTTTCCATTGCGCTCATGTTCTTCTTCGGCTGATTGACGATGCCGCGATACGGAAGGTCCAGACCCTCAAAAATCGTACCTCTTGCCAGCGCGACATTCGTTTCATAGCGTCTGCCGCCTTCAAGCTGATACGGAACATAGGGATTGGCAAGCGGGCCGCAATACGGCATAACGCCCTGCCAATCGGCACATACAGGGCACTCCATGCCTGTCGGGCATGCCGCTCCCATCTGTTTTCTCATAGATGACTGCAAATCATGATACCCCTTTCGGAAATGCTTGCAGGCGCGTGCCTGCACAGTTCAATCTATGCTGAATTTTCCCGAATGGTGTAAAAAAACAGAGCAGTGATTCACTGCTCTGCGTTTTTATAGCGTAATGATAGATGGATACTGCTCAAGCGGTCTGACATTGGGCAGTTCATGCGCGAATCGCTCCAAATTCGATTGGCACTTTCGGCGCATACCTGTCGAATCGGGCTCGGTCGGCAAATGGTAGATATAATTTCGCCCGATTTGCTCGCGCATCAGTTTTCGCATGGGCTCATAGGACAGATGCTGGCTGTTCCAGAACGCGCAATCAATCGTTCTGCCCTGCAGAATTTGCGCATGACGCGCGGCGTCGGGTTCTGCATCGGCAGTGACATAAACAGTCTTGCCGTCCGCCGTAATGAGAAGTGCGAAATGCGGCACCATCAAATTAGCAGGTACAGGCGTATGACGAATTGGGAAAAACTCAATGGTAAACCCGCCCTCGGTGTATTGCATGCAGGCGTATTCTTCTTTCGCCGGCGGCAGGAAAACCTGCGCGTGCGCTCTCGTATTCTCAAACTGCCGCACACCGATGGAACT
>JAZUCN010000286.1:0-8142 GCA_045639205.1 Oscillospiraceae bacterium
AGTATTCCATCATCTTTGTTGAAGCATCGACAGATGTGCTCATCAAACGCTACAAGGAAACACGCCGCTCGCATCCTTTGATGCGTGATGGTCTGCCGCTTATCGAGGCTGTTGAGCGCGAGCGCGCGCTTCTTGAGCCGATTCGCAACCGCGCAAACGCGATCATTGACACCTCCGCACTCTCGACCGGCAAACTGCGCGGCGCGCTCATTGACCTCGTTGCAGGCGGCATCCATGAACGCGCGATGAGTGTGCGCGTGACATCCTTTGGCTTCAAATACGGACTTCCCATGGATGCGGATATGGTTTTTGATGTCCGCTTCCTTCCCAATCCGTATTACATACCCGAACTCAAGCACAAAACAGGCCTTGAAGAAGAGGTCAAGAATTTCGTCTTCCATTATCAGCAAACGCGCGATTTCCTTGACAAAGTCGAGGATTTGCTCTCGTCGACTCTTCCGCAGTTTGTTGATGAGGGAAAAACGGACCTTGTCATCGCGGTTGGCTGTACGGGCGGCAAGCACCGCTCGGTTTGTATCGCAAAGGAACTGGCTGAATTCATTTCTCGTCGCGGTTATAACGCAACATCTTCTCACCGCGACATGGGTAGGGGATAAGTATGGAACATAATTTCCAATACGAGCAGTTGCGGCAATATCAGCCGCACAGCCGTGATGTGAATATCGTTGCCATCGGCGGCGGACACGGCCTGTCAGCGATGCTTCGCGGTCTTAAGCGCTACACATCGAATCTCACCGCTATCGTAACTGTTGCCGATGACGGCGGCGGCTCGGGAATGCTGCGTGAGGACTTGGGCATGCTGCCGCCGGGCGACATCCGTAACTGCATTTTGTCGCTGTCGAACACCGAACCGCTCATGCAAAAATTGTTTGATTACCGCTTTCAAGACGGCAGACTTGCAGGGCAAAGCTTTGGCAACCTTTTCCTTGCGGCCATGAACGGTATCTCTGGCTCGTTTGATGAGGCAGTGCACAGAATGAGCGAGGTTCTCGCCATCACAGGGCGCGTGCTTCCTGTTACCAACCAAAATGTCTACCTCGAAGCCGAGTTTGATAACGGCACAAAGATTCTTGGCGAGAGTAAAATATTCTACGCCAAAAAGGTCAATGACTGCCGTATCCGTAAGGTACGCCTCGTACCCGAAAACCCGACGGCTCTTCCCGAAAGTTTGGAGGCTATCGAGCAGGCGGATATTATCCTGATTGGACCGGGTAGCCTTTATACAAGCATTTTGCCGAATTTCCTTGTCGATGGGATTGCCGACGCCGTGCGCGCATCGCACGCCGTGCGAATGCTTGTGCTTAATCTGCTGACGCAAGACGGCGAAACCGAAGGCTATACCGCAACCGACCATGTCAAGGCGTTGCTTTCACATGATGTACATGATTGCATCGATGTTTGCATTGCAAACAATGCCATCATCGACGAAGAATATATGGCCCCTTACCGTTCGGAGGGCGTTTCCCAGCTCGAGGTAAACGAACAGGAAATCAATGACCTCGGCATTGCCATTAGAAATTTTCCGCTCTGCCGTCTTGGCAGATACCTGCGTCATGATTCCGAAGCGTTGTCGCAGGCTATTTTCGCTGTTTGGGATGAATTCTCACAAAAATAACTGAAAGGAGCACCGATATGTCGTTTTCCGCCAATGTCAAGACCGAACTCTGCCGACTTCCCATTCATAAAAGAAGCACTGCGGTTGCAGAGGCGTACGGCATCGTGCTTTATTGCAATACTTTCACCGCTTCGACCATCCGTATTGTCACGGAAAGTGAAGCCTTTGCCCAGCGTCTGCCAAAGCTGTTCCGCAAGGCGTTTAATATGGATGTCGAACAGGATATCGAAACGACGCACGCAGGCAAACACATTCTGCTCATCGAGGATGAGGAGAAAATCGCGCGCATTTTTGACACCTTTGGCACGAACTACGCAGGTGTTGTCACCCTGCATGTCAATTATGGCGTGTTGGAAGACGATTCTGACCGCCTTGCGTTCCTTCGTGGCGCATTTTTGGCAGGCGGTTCTGTCACAGACCCCGAAAAGCGATATCATTTAGAACTCATCACCTCGCATCACAAGGTGAGTTTGGAAACCTTTGCGCTTTTGCTTGATGTCGGTTTCGAACCCAAACAGCTCACGCGCAACGGAAGCGATATTCTGTACTTTAAGCAGAGTGACTATATCGAGGATTTCCTCACCGCCATCGGTGCGCCAGTAAGCTCTATGGGCGTCATGGAAGCGAAGGCTGAAAAGACTTTGCGCAACGATGTTAACCGCCGCTGTAATTGCGAAACAGCAAATCTCACCAAGGTCGTCGATGCCTCCATGGAGCAGATTGCCGCCATCCGCGTATTAGAGGAGAACGGCACACTTGAAACTCTGCCCGATAAACTCCAAAAGACTGCACAGCTCCGCCTTAATAATCCCGAGGCAACTCTTTCCGAGCTTGCGGAGCTGCTTGACCCACCCGTATCCAAATCAGCTATGAATCACCGCATGCGCAAACTCATCGAACTGACCAAATTGTAAGGAGCAACTGTTATGGGATTTGTTCATCTACATGTGCATACCGAATACAGCCTGCTCGATGGCGCGTGCCGTATTCGCAATCTGATGGACCGCGTCAAGGAAATCGGACAAGATGCAATCGCCATCACGGACCATGGCGTCATGTACGGTGTTATTGACTTCTATAAGGCCGCAAAAGCCGCAGGCATCAAGCCCATTATCGGCTGTGAGGTCTATGTCGCGCCGCGCACGCGCTTTGATAAGGTGCACGCACTCGACCGCGAAGCATATCACCTTGTCCTGCTCTGCGAAAATGAAACGGGCTACCGCAACCTCAGTTACATGGTTTCGCAGGCGTTTACCGAAGGTTTTTATAACCGCCCGCGCGTGGATATGGATCTTCTGCGCAAGCATAGCGAGGGACTTATTGCGCTCTCTGCCTGTCTTGCAGGGCGCGTCCAGCACCTTCTGATGCAGGACGATTACGAGGGGGCGAAGATTGCCGCACTGCAGTATGCAGACATTTTTGGCGACGATAATTTCTACCTCGAATTGCAGGATCAAGGCCTTGAAGAGGAACAAAAAGTCAACCAGGGTCTTTTACGCCTTGCCAAGGAAACAGGCCTCGGCCTTGTCTGCACCAATGACGCGCACTATCTGCGCAGGGAAGATGCCAAGGCGCAGGATGTATTGATTTGTGTGCAGACGGGTAAAACCGTTGACGATCCGAACCGTATGCGCTTCGGAAGCGACGAATTCTACCTCAAGAGCGAGGAAGAAATGCGCGCATTGTTCCCGAATGTGCCCGAAGCGTTTGAAAACACCGTTAAAATTGCCGAGCGATGCAATGTCGAGTTTACATTTGGCAAATATCACCTGCCAGAATTCAAACTTCCCGCTGGCTATGACTCGCTCACATACCTCAAAGAACTCTGCAACAAGGGTTTTGAAGAACGCTATGGAGAGGGGAGCGAGGAGTATCGCGCACAGCTCAATTATGAAATCGACATGATTGACCAAATGGGCTTTACCGATTACTTCCTCATCGTCTCGGATTTTGTGCGCTTTGCAAAACACGCTGGCATCCCCGTTGGACCCGGCCGTGGCAGTGCCGCAGGCTCCATGGTGTCCTATACTCTGCATATTACGGACATCGACCCCATGCAGTACAGCCTCTATTTCGAGCGCTTCTTGGACCCCGAGCGCGTGTCCATGCCCGATATCGATATGGACTTCGGTGATACGCGCCGTGGCGAGGTCGTTGAATATGTACGCCGTCAATACGGTGAGGATCATGTAGCGCAGATCGTCACATTTGGCACGATGGCCGCGCGCGGTGTCATCCGCGACGTCGGCAGAGCACTCAATTTCACCTACGCCGAAACGGACGTGGTTGCAAAGCTCGTCCCCACAACACTGCATATTACCCTCGACGAAGCTCTGCGCGTCTCGCCACAGCTCAAGCAGATGTATGACGAAGACGAGCGCATCCATACACTCATCGACACAGCACGGGCGCTCGAGGGCATGCCGCGCAATACCTCAACGCACGCAGCCGGCGTTGTCATCACGCGCCTGCCTGTGCATAATTATGTCCCGCTGTCGCTCAATGACGATACTGTTGTTACGCAGTACACCATGACGACACTTGAAGAACTCGGTCTTCTGAAAATGGACTTCCTCGGACTTCGAAACCTCACTGTCATCGAAGATGCTGTCCAGTCCATTCACAAGCATACGCCCGAGTTTGACATGAAGACGATTCCGACCGACGACGAAGAGACTTTTGCCATGCTCTCCGAGGGTCGCACGCAGGGCGTGTTCCAGCTTGAATCGACAGGCATCACGAGTGTCTGCGTTGGCATGAAGCCGCAGTCGATTGAAGATGTTACGGCAATTGTTGCGCTCTACCGTCCGGGTCCCATGGACTCCATTCCGCGCTTCATTTCTAGCAAACTCAACCCGCAGACCATCCGTTACAAGCATCCGCTGCTTGAACCGATCCTGTCCGTTACCTACGGCTGCATCGTCTATCAGGAACAGGTCATTGAAATCTTCCGAAGACTCGGTGGCTTCAGCCTCGGTCAGTCCGATAATGTCCGCCGCGCAATCTCAAAAAAGAAGCAAGCAGTCATCATGGCAGAACGCAAGGCCTTCGTCTATGGCGATGAGACGCGCGGCATCTGTGGCGCCATCAGCAAAGGTATCGACGAAAAGACCGCCAATGCCATCTATGACGAGATTATCGATTTTGCAAACTACGCCTTTAATAAGGCGCACGCGGTCAGCTATGCGCGCGTTTCGTACGATACGGCATACCTCAAGTGTCACTATCCGCGCGAATACCTCGCCGCACTCATGACCTCAGTGCTCGACAGTTCCGTCAAAATCTCGGGCTATATCGCAGAATGCAAAGCCTTTGGCATTGCCGTCCTGCCGCCCGATATCAATGAGTCGAACGATAATTTCACCGTTGTCGATGGCGGTATCCGCTTCGGCCTTGCCGCCATCAAGAACATTGGCAGAGGCTTCATCCAAAAAGTCATGCAGGAGAGGGAAGAAGGCGGTCAATTTTCCGACCTTGAAGATTTCTGCCGCCGCATGTGCGGTACGGACCTCAATAAGCGCGCGCTTGAAAACCTCATCAAAGCAGGCGCATGCGATTGCTTCGGACTCAAGCGTTCCCAGCTTCTGCAGATTTACGAAACCGTACTCGACTCCGTCGTTGCAGGCAAGCGGAAGAATGTCGACGGTCAGATGGGACTGTTTGACGGCTTCCTGCAAGATGATGTAGAAGCCGTTCCGTCTGTCCAGATTCCCGACCTGCCCGAAATTTCCATGCAGGATAAGATGGCAATGGAAAAGGAGACAACGGGTCTGTATCTCTCGGGTCACCCGATGGATGATTATGCTCAGCGCCTGCGCGCAAACAATATTGCGCCCATCGGCGCAATTGTCGAGAGTTTCTCCACGCATACCGATGAGTACCAGGACGAGCAGATTGTATCCATTGCGGGCATCGTGCAGGATATCAAGATGAAGACCACGAAAAACAACTCCATGATGGCATATCTGACATTGGAAGATGCCACGGGTGTTATGGAACTGCTGGTTTTCTCAAATGCACTCAATCAGTATAATGCTGTTCTGTTCCCGAATGCGGCAATCGTCGTGCAGGGTCGCATCTCCGTGCGAGAGGATAAAGATCCGCAGATGATTCTGAACAACGCAAAGCCGCTCGATCAGCTTGCTGATGCGCCTGCAAAGCCGCCCGTGGCTGAAGTGCCGCAGAACGCAACGCTGTATGTCAAGATTCCGTCCGAAGAGCACCCCGCGGCAAAGAAAATCCTGCCGCTTCTGCGGATGTTCCCCGGCAAATCACGCACGGTTGTCTACTATGCCGATACAGGCGTGCGCCGTGGCGGACAGTGCCTGCTTGACGAATCGCTCCTGCAGGAATTGCGGGAACTTCTCGGATCGCAGAATGTTGTGGTGAAATAACCCAATTAAGGGCTTCTACACTTTTTCGTAAAACTATGTTATAATAATGAATTGGAAATCCGACAGGAGGTGTAGCGCATATGAACCGAAAACGCAAGGCTCTGCTTGTATTGCTTGCCATACTGATAGTTCTGCTGTTAAGCGGTTGTTTTTCTCTGTCTGTTGATGAGCTTTATGCGCTTCCGCGTCATTCCGATGCGTACTATAACCTCCAAGAAGCACTTGACAGCGTTACTGGCTCCAACGCCGTCTACAGCGCACCTGTTTCCGGCACAAATCAGCAGTCCGTTCAGCTTCTAGACCTTGATGGCGATGGCTCGGACGAGGCAATTGCCTTCCTTAGAACCAGCGATACCAACCCTTTGCAGGTCTATGTGTTCGACCATCAAAACGGTGCGTATCACAATATTGCCATCCTTGAGGGCAGCGGCACGAACTTTGAAAGTGTTGAACACGCCGAGCTTGACAGCAGTGCAGGCACCGAGTTTATTGTCGGCAGACAAATCAGTGACGATGTGCTTCGCTCCGTTAGTGTCTATTCCCTGAAAGATGGGCAGATGGTCGAGCTTCTGCGCGCAAACTATTCTGAATACACCCTCGCAGACCTCGACGGAGACGGAATCAGTGAATTACTTTTGCTTCGATTCGATGCTGAGTCACGTGCGGGCGTAGCGGAACTTTACCGCATGAAAAACGGGCAGTTAGAACGTGAACAGGAAGTTTCCATGACAGAAGGCGCAACGCAGATCAAGCGCATCATCACCGGCAGGCTCGCCGAGAACGTCCCCGCGGTTTTTGTTGCAAGCACCATTGACAGTGATAACATCGTCACTGATGTGTTTGCATTTGATAACGGCACATTCAGAAATATTGCCGCTACTGGCGAGGGGACAAGCGTGCAGACCGTGCGAAGTTATTTTGTTTACGCGGCCGATATTGACGCAGACGGACTGATCGAGCTTCCGCAGGTCGTTGCGCTTCCGAATTTCGGCACGCAGGACAATGCACAATCTGTCATCCGTTGGTATAACCTTCAGCCGGACGGCTCGCAGGTCCATAAGCTCACAACCTACCACAGCTTCTCTGGCGGTTGGTATTTTATCCTGCCCGAACATTGGCAGGAAAATATCATCATCAATCAGACAGACGCCCCGGCAGGACGACGCGGTCAAATTATCAGCCGCTGGGACGCAGAAGCCATGACCAGCACACCTATCATCACTATCTATGCCTTTACCGGCGAAACCCGCAACCAGCTTGCCACTTCCAACGGCAAACTACTTCTTGCGGAGAAAGGTGAGACCACCTACTCTGCAAAACTCGGCGCCGACCCATGGGCGGCAGAATTGAGCGAACAGGGCTTACGAGAACTGTTCCGATTCATCCAGGTAGACTGGAATTCTGGTGAAAGATAAGAGGGAGAGAAATGAAGAAAGTTCTGATTTTGGAAGACGAGGTCAGCATCCGCAGTTTTGTGGTCATCAACCTCAAACGCGCGGGCTACGAGGTCCTCGAGGCCGGCACAGGCACGGAAGCGCTGGAAACGCTGAAAAATAACCCCGATGTCGGTGTTGCGATTCTCGATATTATGCTTCCTGATATTGACGGTTTCGAAGTCTGCCGAAACATCCGTGCAACCGATAAGAAAATCGGCATCATCATGTTGACTGCAAGAAGTCAGGAAATGGATAAGGTCACAGGCCTCATGACAGGCGCGGATGACTACATGACAAAGCCGTTCAGCCCCGCGGAACTGACCGCACGTGTCGATGCGCTCTATCGCCGTATCGGCAATGACCTCGTTTCGGACAGTGTTGAACTGCGTCACGGGCCGTTTGTGCTTAATACAGAAAACCGTACGCTCGATAAGGACTCCAAACGCATCCGCCTGACTCAGGTCGAGTACGCAATTATGAAGCTTTTTATGCAGAATCCCGGCCGCGCGCTTTCGCGTGAGGATATCCTCTCGTCGGTCTGGGGACGCGATTATGACGGCGAATTGAAGATTGTCGACGTCAATATCCGCCGCCTGCGTATTAAAATTGAGGACGATACCGCAAACCCCACATACATCACAACTGTTTGGGGCTTTGGCTATAAATGGGGCGCATA